>CAZCVW010000009.1:0-27886 GCA_964502185.1 uncultured Burkholderiales bacterium | reverse complement strand
GGGGCCCGCGTCCCCTCGGCGTCAGCCGCCCCGGCGGGCCCCAACCCGCCGCTGGCCCGCACCGGATGGGGATCTGACGGGCTGGCGCGGCTCGGGGCGGGCATGACCCTGGCCGGCGTCGGACTCCTCATCCTGCGATCCCGGCCGTCGCTCTGGCGCCACCCCCTACCCAGGAAGACCCCTTCATAGAAGGAACGCCGATGCCGCCTACTCACCGACAGATATTCGCGCTTCCGGTCGCCGCCATGGCGCTGCTCGGCCTGTCCGGCTGCGCCAAGACCGTGGAGACCTCCAGTGCCAAGACCGAGCCGTTCACGGTCGAAAAGGTCGACGGGACGGAACTCGGCCGCCTGAGGCTGGAGGCGAAGGCGGCCGAGCGGCTCGGCCTCAAGACGGAGAAGGTCGTCGAGTCCGCCGGTGCCGGTGCCGGCGCCGGCGCCGGTACGCCGTCGTCGACCGCCCCCTACGCGGCGGTCCTCTACGACGCCCAGGGGACGACGTTCGTGTACACGAATCCGGAGCCGCTGGTGTTCGCCCGCCAGTCAGTCACGGTTGAGCACATCAATGACGGCCTGGCCGTCCTGTCGGAGGGCCCGCCCCCGGGCACCCCGGTGGTGACGGTGGGCGGGGCCGAGTTGGCCGGCATCGAGTTCGGCGTGGGCAAGTGACGAATCAAGGACGGGTGCAGCCATGATGCGAAGGATCATTAACACGAGCCTGCGGTTCCGGGTCCTGGTGGCCGTTGTGGCCGCCGGCGTCATCAGCTTCGGGGTGACACAGCTGCGTGATACGCCGGTGGACGTCTACCCCGAGTTCATGGCGCCCTACGTCGAGGTCCAGACCGAAGCCCTCGGTCTCTCCGCCGCCGAGGTGGAGCAGCTGCTCACCGTCCCGCTGGAAGCGGACCTGCTCAACGGGGTGGCCTGGCTGGACGACATCCGCTCCGAGTCGGTGGCGGGCCTGTCGTCGATCACGCTGGTGTTCGAGCCAGGGACCGACCTGTTCCGGGCCCGCCAGATGGTCCAGGAGCGCCTCGCCCAGGCGCACGCCATCCCCAACGTGTCCAAGCCACCCCAGATGCTCCAGCCGGTGTCGTCGACGAGCCGGACCATGATGCTCGGGCTCTCCTCCAAGTCACTGTCCCTGATCGAGATCTCCGAGCTGGCCCGCTGGACGATCAAGCCCCGCCTGATGGGCGTGGAAGGGGTGGCCAACGTGGCCACCTTCGGCCAGCGGGAGCGCCAGCTCCAGGTCCGGGTCGACCCGCAGCGCCTGGCGGACAACGGGATCTCGCTCTCCCAGGTGGTCGAGACCACCGGCAACGCCCTGTGGGTGTCGCCGCTCAGCTTCCTGGAGGCGTCCACCCCGGGAACCGGCGGGTTCATCGAGAGCCCCACCCAGCGGCTCGGGGTGCAGCACGTGCAACCTATCGAGAGTGCCTCGGATCTGGCCGAGGTGGCCATCGAGGGCACCGACGGGAAGGCGCTGGGCCTCGGTGACGTGGCCGACGTGGTGGAGGACCACCAACCGCTCATCGGGGACGCGGCCGTCAAGAACGGCGCCGGCCTCCTGATGGTCGTCGAGAAGCTGCGCGACGCCAACACGGTGGACGTGACCAAGGGGGTGGAGGCGGCGCTGACCGATCTGCGGCCGGGCCTCTCCGGACTTGACATCGACACGTCGATCTACCGACCGGCGGACTACATCAACGCCTCGGCCGCCAACGTGGGCAAGGCGCTGCTGGCCGGGCTGGTGCTCGTCGTTCTCCTGCTCGGGTTTGCCTTCTACCAATGGCGCACCGCCCTCGTCAGCGTCGTCACGATCCTGACCTCGCTGGCCGCCGCCGGGGCCGTCCTCTACGCGCGGGGGACGACGGTCAACACGATGGTGCTGGCCGGGCTGGCCATCGCCCTGGGGGTCGTTGTCGACGACGCCGTCACCGGGACCGAGAGCGTGGCCCGCCGCCTCCGGGAGGCGCGTCCGGGGCCGCGCGGGTACCCGGGAGACCAGCCGTCGACCCTGTCCACCATCGTCGAGGCCACCGCCGAAGTGCGCGGCGCCATGGTCTACGCCACGCTGTTCGTCCTCCTGCCCGTACTGCCGGTCTTCTTCATGGGCGACCTCTTCGGCGCCTTCGGCCGCCCCCTGGCGGTGTCGTACGCCCTGGCGCTGGGCGCCTCCATGGTCACCGCCCTGTTGGTCACGCCGGCACTGAGCCTGCTCCTGCTGTCCCGGGGGGACCCCCGACCCCAGGCTGAGGCCCGGGCGGGCCGTCAGTCCCCTCTGGGCTCCCGACTGGCCGGGCGTTACGACGGGCTGCTGGCCCGCCTGCTCCGCACACCCAAGCCGGCGTTCGTCACCGTCGGCGTGCTCGCCCTCGTCGGCCTGGCGGCCCTTCCCCAGCTCCGTCGCTCGGAGTTGCCGTCCCTCAAGGAACGCGACTTCCTCATCGAGCTGGACGCGGCGGCGGGCACCTCCCTGCCGGAGATGAACCGGCTCACGGCCCAGGCCAGCAGCCAGTTGCGCGCCATTCCCGGGGTGCGCGACGTCGCCAGCCACGTGGGCCGGGCCGTGACCGGCGACCAGGTGGTCGGCATCAATTCGAGCGAGCTGTGGGTCAGCCTCCACCCCGAGGCCAACTACGGTGCCACCCTGACCGCCCTCCGGAAGGTCATGGCCGCCTACCCGGCGGGGATCGACACCGACGTGCTGACCTACCAGCAGGCACGGCTGAAGGAAATCAAGCCGGGGGCGGACGACCCCGTCGTCGTGCGGGTCTTCGGTCACGACCTCGACGTCCTCTCCGACAAGGCGAAAGAGGTCCGGGACGAGCTGGCCAGGATCGACGGCATCGCCAATCTGCACGTGGAACTGCCCGTGCAGGAGCCCACCCTGGAGGTCGAGGTCGACCTGGCGCGGGCCCAGCAGTTCGGCATCAAGCCGGGTGACGTCCGCCGGTCGGCGGCCATCCTCCTCTCGGGGATCGAGGTCGGCCAGCTCTTCTACGACCAGAAGGTCTTCGAAGTGGTGGTGTGGGGGGCGCCCCAGACCCGCCAGAGCACGGACAACGTCAGCAATCTGCTCATCGACACCCCCAGCGGCGGCCAGGTGCGCCTGAAAGAGGTGGCCGACGTGCGCCTGACCTCTTCGCCCAGCGTGATCGAGCGGGAAGGCACCTTCCGCCGGATCGACGTCAGCGCCAAGGTGGCCGGACGTGACCGCGGCGCGGTGGTGGCCGATGTCAAGGAACGCCTCGAAGCCATCGACTTCCCGCTCGAGTTCCGCGCCGAGCTGCTCGGCGAGTACGGGGAGAAGCGGGCCGCCGAGCACCGCCTGCTGTGGCTCGGGGGCCTGGCCGCCGCCGGGATGCTCCTGCTGTTGCAGGCCTGCTTCGGCAGCTGGCGCCTGGGGGCGCTCTTCTTCCTGACGCTGCCCGTCGCCCTGGTGGGCGGGGTGGTGGCGGCGCTGGCCAACGGGAGCACCATCACGATCGGCGCCGCGCTCGGCCTGCTCACGGTCCTTTCCATCGCCGCCCGCAACGGAATCCTCCTGATCGGGCGCTACGAACAGCTGGAACGGCGCCAGGGCGTGCCCTTCGGCCGGCACCTGGTGCGCCGGGGGGCACGGGAACGCCTGGCCCCGACGCTCATGACCGCGCTCGCCACCGGGCTGGCCTTCGCTCCCTTCCTGATCCTCGACGACCGGCAGGGTTACGAGATCCTGCACCCGATGGCGGTGGTGATCCTGGGCGGCCTCGTCACCGCCACGCTGGTCAACCTGTTCGTCGTCCCCGCGCTCTACCTCGCGTTCGGCAACGTAGAAAGCGACACCGAACTCGACATGCGCCTGTTCGAGGAGGAACTGGTGCTCACCGATGTCCCCGTCCAGGCTCCGACCGCCACCGAGCTCGGGGTCGGGTAACCAGCCATGATGCGCACCATTGTCGCGGCCTCACTCCGGTTCCGGTTCCTGGTGATCGCCCTCGCCGCGGCGCTGATGTTGGTGGGGGTGGGGCAGATCCAGTCCATGCCGGTGGACGTCTTCCCCGAGTTCGCTCCGCCCACGGTGGAGATCCAGACCCTGGCCATCGGGCTGGCCCCCGCCGACGTGGAAAGCCTGATCACCGTCCCCATGGAGGAGGTTCTGGCCGGCACCAAGCAGCTTGACGTCATGCGCTCCCGGTCGGTCAACGACCTGTCCCAGATCCGGCTCATCTTCGATCGGGGGACCGACCTGATCCTCGCCCGGCAGCTGGTGCAGGAGCGGCTGGACCTGGTGGCACCCCACCTGCCCACCTGGGCCGCCCCGCCCGTGATGCTCCAGCCCCTGTCGGCCACCAGCCGCGCCTTGAAGATCGGGATCTCCTCGAAGAACCTCAACCTCATGCAGCAGTCGATGATCGCCTACTGGTCGATCAGGCAACGGCTGTTGCAGGTGCCGGGCGTGGCCAACGTGCCCATCTGGGGTGAGCGGATCCAGATGCTCAGCGTGCAGGCCGACCGGGACCGCATGGCGGCCCACGGCGTCTCGCTGGACAAGGTGATGGAGACCACCGCCGACGCCCTCGCCGCCGGGCTGCTGCGGTTCTCCGACGGCGGGTTCATCGGCACCGGGGGGTTCATCGACACCGCCGACCAGCGGGTGAACATCCGCCACAAGCTGTCCATCACCACCGCCGAGGACCTGGCCGAAGTCGCCATCGAACGGGGGGAGGGCCAGGCGCCCCTGCGCCTGGCCGACGTGGCCGACGTGGTCACGACCTTCCCGCCCATGATCGGTGACGCCGTCATCAACGGCGGCCCCGGCCTCATGCTCATCGTGGAGAAGCTCCCGTGGGCCAACACCCTCGACGTCACCCGGGGTGTGGAGGAGGCCATCGCGGCCATGGAACCCGGTCTCCCGGGGCTCGACATCGACACCACCATCTTCCGGCCGGCGACCTTCATCGAGACGTCGCTCAAGAACCTGAGCAGTGCCCTGCTGCTCGGCTGCCTGCTCATGATCCTGATGCTGTTCCTCTTCCTCTACGAGTGGCGGGTGGCGCTCATCAGCGTGGTGGCCATCCCCATGTCTCTGGTCGCCGCCGCCCTCGTCCTGGCCTGGAGGGGGACCACCATCAACACGATGATCCTGGCGGGCTTGGCCATCGCCCTGGGCGACGTGGTCGACGACGCCATCATCGACATCGAGAACGTGGTGCGCCGCCTCCGACAACATCGCCAGGCGGGGAGCACACGGTCGACGGCGGGCATCATCCTGGAGGCCTCGCTCGAGGTGCGCGGCGCCATCGTCTACGCCACGCTGCTCGAGGTCGTCGCCGTGGTGCCCATCTTCTTCCTGGAGGGCCTGTCCGGCGCCTTCTTCCGTCCCCTGGTCTTCTCCTACGCCATCGCTCTGCTGGTGTCGATGGCCGTGGCCCTGACCCTCACACCGGCGCTGGCGCTGATCGTCCTGCACAAGGCGCCGCTGGAGCGCCGGGAGTCCCCCATCGGGCTGTGGATGCAGCGGGGCTACGCCTGGACGCTGGCCCGGGTCGTCCGCCGGCCCCGCTACGCCTTCGCCTCCGTCGGAGCCCTCGGCCTGATCGCCCTCTCGGTGGTGCCCAACCTCGGGCAGTCGCTCCTTCCCGACTTCAAGGAGCGGGACTTCCTCATGCATTTCCTGACCAAGCCGGGCACGTCGCTCGGCGAAGAGGTCCGGATCACCACGGCCTCGGCCACGGAGCTCCAGTCCATCCCCGGCGTGCGCAACTTCGGGGCCCACATCGGCCAGGCCTACCAGTCCGACGAGCCCGTGGGCCCGGAGTTCGGGGAGAACTGGATCAGCGTCGATCCCGACGCGGACTACGACACGACCCTGGCCGCCGTCCAGGAGACGGTCGACGGCTATCCCGGCCTGATCCGGGACGTCCAGACCTACCTGAAGGAGAGGGTCAGGGAGGTCCTGGCCGGCTCCAGCCACGCCGTCGTCGTCCGGATCTCGGGCCCTGACCTCGAGGTGCTGCGGGCCAAGGCTCAGGAGGTGAACGACGCCCTGGCCGCCGTCCCCGGACTGGTGGACCTGCACGTGGAGCCCCAGACGGAGATCCCCCAGGTGCAGGTCCAGGTCGACCTGGCCGCCGCCCAGCGCTACGGGCTCAAGCCGGGCGACGTGCGGCGGGCGGCGTCGACCCTGGTGGCGGGCGAGGAGGTCGGCGACATCTTCTTCGACGGCAAGGCCTATGACGTCCCCGTGTGGAGCCCGCCGGAGGCACGAGCCAGCCTCACCGACCTGCGCCAGATGCGGATTGACACGCCCAGCGGCGAACTGGTCCGCCTCGCCGACGTGGCCTCGGTCGAGGTCAGGCCGTCACCCAACGTCGTCAAGCACGAGAACCTGTCTCGGAAGATCGACGTGGATGCGGACGTGTCCGGGCGGGATCTCGGTTCGGTGGTGGCCGACGTCGAGCAGGCGCTGGCGCGGATCGACCTGCCCCGCGAATACAACGCCGCCGTGCTCGGGGAGTTCGCGGAGCGCCAGGCGGCCAACCATCGGCTGCTCAGTCTCGGGATCGTCGCCGCCATCGCCATCTTCTTCCTCCTCCAGGCGTCGTACTCCAGCTTCCGACTCGCCCTCCTCTCGTTCATGACCCTGCCGATGGCGCTGGTGGGCGGGGCACTGGCGGCGCACCTGGCCAGCGGAGTCATCTCGCTCGGCTCGATGGTCGGGTTCCTCACCGTGATCGGGATCGTGGCCCGCAACGGGATCATGCTCATCAGCCACTACCAGCACCTCGAAGAGGTCGAAGGCGAGCCCTTCGGCGTGGACCTCGTCCTGCGGGGCGCCAAGGAGCGCCTGGTGCCGATCATGATGACCGTGCTCACCACCGGTCTGGCCCTGGTACCCCTGATCGCCACGGGCACCATTCCCGGCCAGGAGATCGAGCACCCCATGGCCGTCGTGATCCTGGGCGGCCTCGTCACCTCGACGTTCCTCAACCTGTTCGTGGTGCCGTCCCTCTACCTGCGCTTCGGAAAGAGCCGCGAGTCGATGGCGGAGGTGACCGCGCCGGCGCAGTAGTCGGCCCAACCCACGATCGTTCCTGGAACAGCCCAACGAATGCGCCTGACCGCGCCGGCTCCTGATCGACGTGCCGCGGCCGCCGGCATGGGGTCGGCAGGCTGAGCTTTGCCCTCTTTCCAAGGGGGCGACCGGGCCGGTCGAAGCCGGTGGTGCCTCTGGAAGCGGATGCTGTTCCCGGACGCTCTCACCCTGGCCGCCTCGGCCGCCATCAATGCATCGGTGGCCCTGCTGTGGCTGGCGTCTCGCTCCACCGGGTTGCCCCTGGGACCCCACGCCCTCCAACCCCAGGCCGTCGGAGTCTGGGACAGCCTCTGTTCCGCCCTTGAGGTGGCGCTGGCTGTCGGCTGTCTCCGGCTGCTCACGTCGCGGCACTCCGTGGCAGTTTTCGCCGCTGACTGATTCGGCCCGCTCGTCCGATCGGCAGTAGGCCGGGCGGGCGGCGCCGTTCGCCCCGATCGGGTCGCCATCGGCACCGTCGTCCCCTTTTCAAGCGGGGCCCGGCCAGGTGTCGAAACCCGACTCGTCAGATGCCGGGCACGGCCCTCGAGGGCGACCGGCTCGGGCGCCGGCACGGCCGGTCGCCCCGCAGCTCAAGGAAAGGAAGCGACCATGGTTCTTCATCGGCGCGCCCTGATCATCATCAGCGTCATCATCGTCGGCGTCTTCGGCCTCTCCAGCGTCGGCAGTTCTGCCGCCGGGGCGACGATCTTCAAGCCCGTCGCCGACGCCTACGTAGACCAGCAGTCGAACGCCAACTTCGGGACCCGTACGCGCCTGCGGGCCAACTCCGCTCCCGCCGTCCGCAGCTACCTCCGCTTCAACGCCACCCTGAGCGCTCCGGTGACCTCGGCCGCCCTGGAGGTCTACACCTACACCGGCCAGGCCGGCTTCGAAGTCCGCTCCGGCCCCTCCGGCTGGGCCGAGAAGACGCTCACGTACCAGAACGCTCCAGCGCCTGGCGCCGTGGTGGCCAGCTCGGGCCCGGTGGCGGCCAACACCTGGGTGTCGGTCGACGTCACGCAGCTGGTGAGCGGGGCCCAGCCGGTGAACCTGGTGGTCACCGCCGGTGGGACCAAAGTGGACTTCGGCAGCCGGGAGAGCACCAAGGCCCCGCGCCTGCGGGTGACGACCCAGGCTTCCTCCACCACCACCACCATGGGCGCCTCCACCACGACGACGACGACTCCGACCGGCGGCGACCCCGTCCTCGTCGGCGCCGGCGACATCGCCCAGTGCGCCTCCTCCGGCGACGAGGCCACGGCCGCGCTGCTCGACCGCATCCCGGGCACCGTCGTCACCACCGGCGACAACGTCTACCCGGACGGTTCGTCGGCCAACTTCTCCGACTGCTACCAGCCGTCGTGGGGCCGTCACAAGGCCAGGACGAAGCCTGTCGTGGGCAACCACGAGTACAACACGGCCGGTGCCGCACCCTATTTCCAGTACTTCGGCGCCGCCGCCGGACAGCCGGGCAAGGGCTGGTACAGCTTCAACAGCGGCGCCTGGCACGTTGTCGTGCTCAACAGCAACTGCAACGTGGTCGGCTGTGACCCGGCCTCCGCTCAGGGGCAGTGGCTGCGGGCCGACCTCGCCGCCAACCCGGCGGCCTGCACCGCGGCCGTCTACCACCACCCGCGGTTCAGCTCGGGCAACCACGGCAGCAACGCCAGCGTGCAGACCCTCTGGGGACAGCTCTACGACCAGGGCGTCGACGTCGTGCTCAACGGCCATGACCACAGCTACGAGCGGTTCGCCCCCATGGACAGCGGCGGCCGGGCCAATCCCAGCGGCCTCCGCGAGTTCGTGGTGGGGACGGGCGGGGCCGAGCCCAAGGCGTTCGGCGCCGCCCAGCCCAACAGCGAGCTCCGCAAGACCGGCAGCAGCGGGGTCCTCAAGCTGACGCTGCACGACGGGAGCTACGACTGGGAGTTCATCGCCACGGCGGGCGACTCCTTCCGGGACTCCGGTCGGGGCACCTGCCACTGAGGCACCCGACCAGGGCGCGAAGGCGGCTAGTGCCGGCGGCCGAGGAACTCGGCCAGCCGGTCGGCCGTCCGCGCCGATCCGCCGATCTCCGCCACCCCGCCGGCCGAGGTGAGCCCTGATCCGTCGGGTGTCCGGTTTTCAAGCCGCCTCGGGGGCACGCCGATGGCCAGGGCATGGGCCGAAACCGCATCCTCGTCGCGGTCGCCCTGGTTCTACCCGCCTTGGCCCTGCCAGTGCTGGCCGGCGCCGGTCACGAACCGGGCCAGCCCGGCCACGGTGGCCAGGGGATCGCCACCCCGGCGGCGGCGGCCCCCACCATGAGCATGACCGGCACGGACGGGCCGTCACCCACTCCGACCACGACCACCACGGCCGATCCGTCCCCCACCACCGTCACGACGACCACGACCAGCAAGGCGGCGCCGGCCCCCGCCACGACCACGACCTCCAAGCTGGCGCCGGCGACCACCACGACGACCGGGCCACCCCCGCCCTCCGGGACCCTCAAGCCGGCCATCCAGGGTGTGTGCGACCGCCAGCACATTGCCGGCTCGGCGTACCTCAAGGTGGCCAACTGCGCGGTGGTAAAGACCGACTGGGCCGACCTCCAGCCCACCCAGGGTGGAGCCGTGGTCGCCAACAACGTCATCGACCGGGCCATCGCCGAGGCCAACCGGCTGAACGCGGCCGACCCCGGCCTCCGCCTCCGCCTGAAGCTGCGGGTCTACGCCGGCATCGCGGCGCCGGAATGGGTCAAGCACCTCGACGGCGACCCCGCCCCGCTGGTCGACCCCCAGACCGGAGCGGCGATCGGCACCGTGCCCCGATTCTGGACGGCCACCTTCGGCGCCGCCTACGACGACCTGATGACCAAGCTGGCCGCCCGGTACGACCAGGTGCCTGTCCTCCTCGACGTGGTTGTCTCCCGCTGCACCACCCAGTTCGCCGAGCCCTTTCTCCGCCAGGGCCAGACCGCCGCCAACCGCGATGCCTACCTGAGCGCCGGCTTCAGCATCGAGGCCGACCACCGCTGTCTGCACGAGCAGATCGACACCCACGCCCGGGTCTGGCAGCACACCCGTTCGAGCGTGGCCTTCAACCCCTACCAGGCGATGGAGGCCAGCGGGACCCGTCCGGACGAGAGCTTCACCGAGGAGATGATGAGCTACTGCCGGTCGGTGCTGGGGAGCCGGTGCGTGCTGGGGAACAACTCGATCAGCTCCCCTCTCGACGGCGGCGGCTACACCTCGATGTACGCCAGGATCACCGCCCTCGGCGCCCCCTTCTACTTCCAGACGGCCACCGCGGCCAAGATCGGCGACTGGCGGGCCACGCTCGACTGGGCCGCAGGCCACGGGGCCGACATGGTCGAGCTGCCGGCCGGATACGACACCTGGCCGCGCTCGGAGCTCGCTGGCTACGACACCCGCCTGGAGGCCAACCCGACGGGATGACCCGACGGATTCTCCTGCGCTCAGGCGACGGGGAAGACGGCGAACTTGGCGACCTTCGCCGTTCCGACGAGGGCGAAATCGCCGCCGGCGTAGAGGTGGCCGCTGCCGAGGAGGGCCCAGACCTTGAGCGCCCCCTCGGTCATGCGGGACTCGCCGCGGATGGACGGCGCGAACGACGAGAGCGCCCTCCCGTCGGTTGACACGGCCCAGAGCCCGTCGCGGCGGACGGTCGTGGACCCCTTCTTGAGGCCCCCGGCTGCGGGGCTGATGTGGGTGCCGTGGAACCCGAAGTAGACGCGGCCGTTCATGTGGGTGACGGCCTGGACACCGCCGTCGGACCACCAGTACCAGAGGCGCTGGCCGGTGACGGCATTCCATTTGGCGGCCAGGTTGGTTCCGCCGTGGCCGGTGTAGAGGACGGGGGTGCCCCCCTCCTCGACGAGGACCATGTCGAAGAGCGGGAGCTGCGAGGTCGACTTGGTGGTGCTCCACTTCAATGAGCCGGCCGGGGTCTTGTTCATGGGCGTGGCCCACGGCGCCAGGGCGCCGGTGCGCTTGTCCACGGCCGCCAGGTACTTCTCCTGGGTTGGGCTGCGGTGGTTGATGGTGGTCCAGAACCCGCCGATGATGACCCGGTCGTGGCCCGGTACGGCCACGATCCGCGACACCCACTCGTGGGCCACGTCCTGGCCCTGCGTGCTCTGGAGGCTCGGCGCCCACTGCTCGTCGAGCACGAAGTGGTCGCCGGCCAGCCGCAGCTTGGCCAGGTGGCTCCGCACCCGGCTGCCCCCGGCGGTGCCGACCGAGGCGAAGTAACCGCCTAGGTACAGGACGGGCTGGGTGCCGTCGAACTCGGGGGCGACGGCGTGGACCCGCTGGTCGAAGTCGACGTCGGCGGTGGAGAAGAGGGTGGTGTCGAGCAGGGGCGGGTCGGGGTCGTTGAGCCGGAAGGCGGCCACATACCGGCCGTTGGCCGTGTTGGCTCCGATCCGGGTGAAGTCCCCGACCACCACGAGGCGCACCACGCCGTCGCCGGGATCGAAGGCGGTGAAGTTGGCCACCTTGCCGTCGAGGTCGGGCTTCCAGCTGGTGTCGAGGCGGCCGGTGTCCCACCGGACCCGCACCAGATGGCGGACCGACTCGTCGTAGAGCCCGTCAGGCCCCAGCGCCCGGTGGAAGGTCCCGCCGATGTACACGTAGTCGCCCTGGCGGAACAGGGCCTCCACCCGGCCCTGGAACGGCGGGAGCTGCTCCGGGGCCTTCTTGGCCGGGTTCCAGCCGATGCTCCACGGCGCGCCGGCATCGGCGGCGGCGGTGGTGAAGGCGGGGTTCTGGAACTGGACGGGATCGCCCATCGTGAGCGGCTTCGGGTCCGGCTCGCCGGAGACCGTGGCCGCACCGGCGGGTACAAGGCTGGGGCCGAGGACGCCCAGGGTGAGGGCGACGAGCCCGACGGCGAGCCGGCCTCTCAGGCGCAGACCGGTGGAGCGACATGAGCTCTTCGTCACCAACACTCCTCGAGGCATCGCTTCCCGATTCACCCGGGACGGCCGCCCCGCTTCGGTCCTGATGGTGGGCTGCGGCGCTGAAGCGAACCTGTGGGCCGGTTGAGGACGGGTTGAGCAGGCCCGCCGCCGCCCTGCGTGGAACCCGCAAGCGCTTTACCCCCTCTTCAGAAGAAGCCCCAGTGAGCTTCAGGGTCAGGAGCCATCTTCAGGAGTGACAGCAATGACAAGTGTCCGTGCACTGGCGCGTGGACACAGGAGGTAGATATGGCGCGGGATCTCAAGTTCTTCGTGGCGGCCGTGGCGGCCGCAGCGGTGGCGCTCGCCGGGGTGATCATCATTCCCGCGCCTGCGGCGCACGCCGACACAGCCGACATTGTGATCAACGAGATCATGTACCACGACGTCGATCCGGGCGCGCTCGAGTTCGTCGAGCTCTACAACCGGGGGGCGGACGCCGTCGACATCGGAGGCTGGAAGACCGCTGACTCCGCCGTGCTGATCAACGCCCCGGGCAACCGGGTGCCCGCCGGCACGACCATTCCCTCCCACGAGTACTTCCTCATCGCCGGCGACGTGGCCGCGTTCGCGGCGCGGTTCCCGGCCGTCACCCCCGACCTCTACTTCGTACCCGGGAGCAATCTGAGCAACGGCGGGGAGCCCACCCTCGCCCTCCTCGACGGGGCCGACGCGGTCATCGACTCTGCCTTCTACGACGACGCCGTGCCGTGGCCGCTCTCGCCCGATGGTGGCGGACCGTCGCTGGAGCTGGTCGATCCGTTCACCGACAACTCCCTCGGCGGGAGCTGGGCGGCCAGCACGGTCAACCAGGGCACCCCCCGGGCCCAGAACTCGGTGTACCTGGCCCCGCCCCCGTCGCTCCAGAACGTGGCCGCCAACCCGTTCCGGCCGAACCCGAGCCAGAGCGTGACCGTGCAAGCCACGATCCCGCTCGGGTCCACCGCCACGCTCACCTACAAGGTGATGTTCGGGTCCGACGTCACCATCCCGTTCAGGGACGACGCGCCGAGCGTCGGAGGCGCCAACGACGGCACCTTCAGCGCGGTCATCCCCGGAGCGGCGGCAGGCCAGCTCATCCGCTACCGGATCGAGGCCAACGTCGGCGGCTCGCCGATCAGCTACCCGGCCGCCGGCGACACCCGCACGTTCGACGGCGTCGTCGTGACGGACCCGGCGCTGAACGCCGCGCAACTGCCCGTCCTCGAGTGGTTCCTGGCCGACGCCAGCTACACCTCGCTGCTCCGGCGGGTGTGCGACGGCGTCGACTACCCCGGCGTGATCACCTGGCAGGGCACGGTGTTCGACAACTCGATGTTCCGGCGGCGGGGTCACACCTCGTGCACCGACGCCAAGCCGAAGATCGAGATGCAGCTCCCGGCGGGCTACTCCATCGACTTCAACGGCACCTTGCCGGCCGGCGCAGTGACGGCCCAGGCGTTCAGCGGGCCGCTCGACGAGTGGGCGCTCCAGAGCGAGGCCTATCCGACCCCCGGCCTGGGATGGCAGAACATCGCCGCCATCAGCGGCTCGCCCAACGGCTACCTGCCGGTGCGCAGCCAGCACAACGCCACGTTCTTCGGAGCCGGCGCCATCCTCGAGGAGTACGACGGGGCCTGGCGGCAGCGCGAGGGCTACGACGGCGCCTTCTACAAGGTCGAGGCCGGTGGCTTCCGGACCTACGCCACCGCCGCCCAGCTGGCGGCTTCGGCTGACCTGGACAAGAAGAACCCCGACGACGGCGACTACACGGACGCCTGGGATCTGACCCAGGTGCTCAACCAGGCCCCCTCGGCGTCGAAGACGGCGTGGATCTGGGCGAACATCAATGTGCCCGAAATGGTCGACTACATGGCCACCACGGTCGAGATCCGCCACTGGGACTCGGGCGGGAAGAACTTCTACGTGGCCCGCGACACGGCCGGCACCGGGCGGTGGGAGATCCTCTCCTGGGACCTCGACGGCATCTTCTCGGGCGGCAGCGACACGAAAGGCAACTTCGTCACGCCGGACACGTCGTTCAACAAGCTCTACAAGTCGCTGCTGGAGGTCCCGGAGATCACGGTGATGTTCAACCGGCGGCTGCGCACGCTGCACGACCAGTACCTGGTGGGGAACGGGTTCGTGAACACGTTCGACGCCCTGACCGTCGGGCGGGACGCCGACCGGGTGCTCGACCGGGCGAAGTGGGGCGGCAAGACCTTGACCAGCTCGCGGAACAAGGTCGTCACCGGCGTGCAGGAGCGGCGCACCCAGATCGCCGCCCATACCAACGCCAACGAGATCCCGACGTCGCAGGCCCCGAACATGAACGTCGTGATCAACGAGATCCAGTACAACCCGGGATCAGTGAGCGGCGACGAGGAGTTCCTCGAGCTCTTCAACCCCTCGACCACAGCGGCAGTCGACATCTCCGGTTGGCAGATCAAGGGCGTCGGCTCGAGCGACGGTCTCTATCCGATCCCGCCGGGCACGGTGATCCCGAAGGGTGGCTACGTCGTGTTCACCAGCCACGACGCGGCCCTCCGGGTCGCCTACCCCGGCAACCACTTCGTCGGTGGCCAGTTCCCGGGCGGGCTGGGCGGCAGCGGGGAGCTCGTCCAGCTCCTCGACGGCGCCCGCATCGTCGACGAGGTCAACTACGACGACCTGGCCCCCTGGCCGACGACACCGGACGGGACCGGACCATCGCTCGAACTCAAGAACCCGACGCTCGACAACGGCGACCCGGCCAACTGGGCCGCCAGCACCAACACCGGGACCCCGAACGCCGCCAACACGGCCTTCACCAGCGGGGGCGGCGGCGGGGGTGGAGGCGTGGTCCTCGCCTTCGGCGCACCCTGGAAGTACCTCGACACCGGCGTCGACCAGGGAACGGCGTGGCGGGCGGGCGGGTTCAACGACTCGTCCTGGGCCAGCGGACCCGGGCGGCTCGGCTTCCAGAACCCGGGCATCACGACCACCCTGACCCGGGCTCAGAAGCGGACCACCTACTACTTCCGCACGACGTTCAACGTGTCGGGAACGGTGGCCAGCGCCACGCTCAACCTGCTGCGGGACGACGGAGCCGTCGTGTACGTCAACGGCATCGAGGTGGCACGCTCGAACATGCCGGCCGGGACCATCGGGTTCTCGTCGAAGGCAACCGCCGAGGTCACGGGGGCGGCAGAGACCACCCCGGTCACCATCACCCTGCCGGCGGCGGCGCTCCAGGCCGGGACGAACACCATCGCCATCGAAGTCCACCAGATCGGCAACGCCGCCGGCGACCTCAGCATGGACGCCGAGGTCCGCGTCACGTAACCGTCCCGACTCAAACGAATGACAGGAGCCCGACAGCTACACGTCAGGCCCATGACGGATCGTGGCCTCCACGAAGGCAGACGGGGATCGGGTCACACATCCCCCGTCGTACCCAACAGCTAAGGAGCCGTACTTATGAAGAGACGACTGTTCACCGCCACGATCGCGGCCGGGGCCGCAGCCCTCGCCGTCACCGCCACGCCGGCCCAGGCCGCACCGGCCAGGGCCAACCAGCTGGTGTGCTTCGATGGCGTATCCGAAGCGTCAGGGAACGGGGTGTGCAAGCTGATCTCCAAGGGCGCAACCCTGAAGAACCCCGCCAGCGGGGACTACTCCGGCGTGTACGTCAACGGTGACAACCTCCAGGGCAAGGCGCTCGGAGCCGTCAACAACCTGTCGTTCCACTACACCCGCGACACCGCCGGTGGTGCCCCGCGCCTCTCACTGGCCATCGACAAGGACGCCGACGGCGCGTGGGACTTCTTCGCCTTCGCCGACTCCAACGGGTGCTCCCAGCCCGCGGCCAAGTCCAACATCGTGAACATGATCACCCGCGGTACCCAGAACCCGACGTGCAACATCTATGGCGAGGGCGGGGCACTGCACGTCGGCTATGACGCCTTCGTCGCCGCCTACCCCGGCGCCGTGTATGCCACCGACGCGGTGTCATTCGTCATCGCCGACCAGGCTGGCTCCTACCGCGTGGCCCAGGTCAAGTTCAACAAGGCAGCCGCCCATGGCAGGTAAACACCCTGCTCCGTAACCCACCCCCCGCCGGGGCCTTCGGGCCCCGGCGGAACCGCGCGCGCCTCTTTGCACGTTCCGCGAGCGGAGGCTCAGCCGATCAACGCGCCGACGGAGCCGATTGGCCGCGACGGGGGGTTCCCGCCGAGGGATCCCTTGAACCCGTTGGGGTCGCCGGAGAAGTCGAAGACGCCGCCGTCCTCGGCGACCATGAGGTAGCCGCCGCCGTAGCGGACCATACCGGTGATCGGCTTGTTGAGTTTCAGAGCGCCGAGCGAGCCCCTGAACGGGGCGTCGAAGGCGAAGATGCCGCCGTCGGAGGCCACGAGCCGGCGAGCTCGGCGATCTGGTCCCGGAAACGGGAATGACGTAGGGAGAGGTGCTCGGCGGTGCGGGCCCAGCGCAGATCGACGTGGCGGGGTTCCTCACCGAAGGCGCCTCGCAGCGCCGGCGGGGTGGCGTCGGATTTCTCCCAGTCGAAATCGCCGGCGGCCGAGTCCCAGGCCCACTCCCCGCCGGTGACCACCGGGAGGATCCGCTCGGCCGGTTTGGTGGCCAGCCAATGGGTGATCTCGCGGTTCACCCACGGCGAGCGGGCCCCGAACCGGGAACCGGCGAACGTCTCTTCAAAGTTCGGAAGGCGTCTGGTCGGTTGACCTGGGCGTCGGTTCAGACGGGCAGCGATCGTTCGGTGCGGATCAGGCGGCAGAGCTGAGTGTCTGCTTCGACACAGGATCTCGGCTGTTTCGAGATCCTGGGCTTGTCACTCGGTGAGCTGGGCGAAGTGCGGCTGGGAGGCACCCGACACGGTGGTGAAGTCGCCCCCGATGTAGAGGTGGTTGCCGGCGGCGTGGACCTCGAAGACGCCGAGGGCGCTGTCGACCCGGGGGGCGAACGTGGTCACGGCACCGTTGGCGGGGTTGACGGCCGCCAGCTTGGAGCGGGTCTGGCCGCCGAAGGAGTTGTCGCCTCCGTAGTGGCCGCCGACGTAGAGGAGGCCGTTGAGCAGGGCCACCGACTGGAAGTTGCCGTTGCCGTGGACGGACCACTGCTTGTCCCCGGTGACGGCGTTGAAGGCCTGCACCTCGCCGCCCGGTCCCCCGACGGCGGCGTAGACCCGGGCGGTGTCGGCGGTGAGACCGAACGTGACCGGGACGGCCTTGGGGACGAAGACCTGGTCGAGGGCGGCCGAGGCGGCGTCCACGGCGGCGATGTGCGGGCGGGGCCGCCCGGCCACCTGGCTGAAGTCGCCGGCGAAGAACAGCCGGCGGCCGTCGGGAGAGAGCGCCACCGTCCGCACGGGGTCGTCCCCGGCGATGGCTGCGTTCCAGCCGGCGTCGACCGTGCCGTCGCCGGCGCTGACGGCGGCGAGGTTGTAGCGCGGGAGCGTCCCGCCCGAGTCGGTGATGGCCGTGAAGGCGCCGCCGGCGTAGACACGGCTGTTCCCCGCCGCCAGGGCCTCCACCTTCCCGTCGGCGTCGGCTTTCCAGCCGGCGACGGCGGCGCCGGTGGCCGAATCGACGGCGGCCAGGTTCTTGCGCTTGAGGCCGCCGATGGTGCCGAACTTGCCGCCGGCGTAGAGCGTGGTGCCGGTGATGGCGAGGGCGTAGACGGCGCCGTTGGATTCGGGCTTGAAGGTGGGGTCGAGCAGGCCCGTGGCGGCGTTCAGGGCCAGGAGGTTCTTGCGGGCGACGGTCCCGCCGCCGGGCGCCACCGCGGCGTTGAACGCGCCGCCCACGTAGATCCGGCCTCCGGCCTCGAGGATCGCATACACCCGCCCGTTGGTGCCGTAGGTGCTGTCGGGCCTGTCGGCCACCACCGCCCCGGCGGCGGGGGCGAACACCAGGCCGGTGAGGCCCACGCCGACGAGCAGCGCGGCCAACCGGTTCTGCGTTCTGTTCCACCGCGACCTGTCGGTGGCCATAGGGCTTCCATGCCTTCCGTAGAAGAGAGAACGGCCAGGCTGCGCGACGGACCTGAAGGGCGCCTGACGCGCGGTTGACGCCATCCTGAGGACGGACGGTTTTAAGGGCTTCCCAAGAAACACGGCTTCTCAAGGTCTCCCGGCTCCGGCGGCGAACCTCCCCCCAGGAGATCGACCCCGATAGGAGCCTTCGTGCTGCGTAGCCGCCTCGCCCTGCTGTCGCTGGTCGCCTTCGCCCTGCCGCTCGTCCTTCCCGTCGCCCCGGCCGGGGCGCTGATGAAGGCGCACTGCAAGCCCGAAGTCGGTCGGGGGCCGTGGGATCCCATCGTCCACCACAAGCTCTCCCCCCAGGCTCACGACCACACGTTCTTCGCCAACCCGAAGCTGCCGAGGCTGGCCGACCCCAACTCGGCCACGTACTCGCAGCTCGTCGGGGCGGGGACCACCTGCCAGAACCCCGACGACACGGCCGCCTACTGGATCCCGACCCTGCTGTACAAGGCGACGGGCAAGCCCGTGCCGCTACGGGCGATGATCGGCTACTACCGCTCCTTTGACCACAGGACGACGGGCGTCGCCGACCCCTTTCCCGCCGACATGCGGATGGTCGCCGGCAACAGCCGGGCCACCGGCCCCCAGAGCAAGACCGTGGCCAACTGGACCTGCAACCAGAACTCCTCCCGTCGGGGCCCCTACGCCTCTCCGGCGGAGGCCAACTGCGCCCGGGCGACCGGAACCGTCTACCTGACCGCCCACATCGACTTCCCCTCCTGTTGGGACGGCAGGCTCAACGACCACGCGGCGGCGGGGAACACCGCTGATTTCTCCGGCGCGGGCGGGGTGGTCAACCACCTGGCCTACGCCGTCAAGAGCAGCTGCCCGCCCGGCTTCCCCGTCAAGCTGGCGGAGCTCCGCCAGACGGTGAGCTGGAAGTACCAGGGCAACGGCGCCGACGTCTACCTGTCGTCGGACCCGGCCGGGGGTCCGTACGGCTACACGATGCACGCCGACTTCTGGAACACCTGGGTGCAGACCGGGGGCCGGTTCAACGGCATGGTGGGCATGGTGAAGGACTGCATCAACGCCGGGACCGGCTCCGCCACGGAGTGCGGCTGACCTTCCTCGGAGGCGTACGTCGTGCAGCGGCGGAAGGAATCGGGGCGGGCGGTTGAACCGCCCGCCCCTCACGCCGGCCGCTGGTTGGGTCAGCGGGCGGCGCGTCCGGTCAGCCGGTGGGCCTGGTGGTTCCCCCGCTCCAGGAGGGTGCCGTTCATGTCCACCGTCTTGATGACGACGTTGCCGGAGGGATCCGTGATGGTGATGGCCATCCGGTCGTTGGTGCCCGGCTCGCCGTTGTCGATGATCCGCCAGTCGGCCAGGTAGCCCGGCACGCCATTGAGGCGCCCGGAGCCTTGGCCGTTGTAGACGCTGACCGGAGCCACCGGCGGGGCCGGATCCTGCCGTCTGCTGCAGGAGGCAGAGGTCAGGTTCTCCAGGTGCCAGTGGTTCCCGCCGGTCCAGTTGACCTGGAGGTTGTTCGGCTGGGTGGCCGCGTCGCAGTACAGCTCGAACCCGTGGGTCATCTTGACGCCGGTGGAGCTGGCGAATCGTCCGCCGCCGGTGAAACGGCCCGGCGCCCTGTCGGTGGCGAAGGCGGAACCGCTCCAGGCCAGGGGGGCGAGAACCGCAGCAGCCAGTACCGCGGGGAGTCCTTTTCGAAGTTGCATCTGTCTCCTTGGGTCTTGGGTGGTTTGAGGCGATCCTGGGTCGGCGGACCGCGAGATCAGATCCGGCCCGGGGTGCGGCTGGGGGCCTGCCGTTCCAGCGCCGGGGCGTCGATCGCGATGATCCGGCGCAGCTCGTCGGCGTCCTCGGCCGACGCCGCATGGGCCAGCAGCGCGTCCTGCTCGGAGAGGATCGAATCGGCGTAGCCGAGGGAGAGGAACTCGAAGTACTCGGCCCGGCTGATGCCCAGAGCACCGATCAGGGTGCCGGTGTTGTCGGGCGGTTGCCAGTCTCCGTCGGACCGGAGGCGGTACCACTGGGGGAGCAGCGACCGGTGCCCGGTGTGGCGGAGCATCGCCAGGCGGTGGCAGCCGTCGCTGGGGAACAACCGCCCGGTGACGATCTTGCCCGTGGCCGTGGTGGCCACCGGCCCGGCGGTGCGCACCGTGATCGGGAACTGGGGGTCGAAACCACGCTCGGACATCGCCAGGTACAGCCGGGTGGTCTTGCGGAGCCGCTCCCGGAAGGCGCCGTCGAGCTCCTCGGCGACGGTACCGGGGCGGATCCGGTGGATGGCGACAGCGCAGAACCAGGCGTGGTAGGGCTCGCGCCGGGCGAGGTCGACGAAGGCGTCGAAGTCGCGGTGGAACAGATCGAGGTTCCAGGCCAGGAACTCGAGGTATCTCTGCCGGACGAGCACGTCGTAGCGCAGGGGGCTGATCAGGCGGTCGATGTTGAGGAGGTCGTCACCGACTGCGAGCCGGGGCCGGCGCCCGGGCAGGGCGCCCAGCAGACGTTTGGAGATGCGGGTGGGGATCACCGGTTCAGCTCCGTCCCGCCGCGACCAGGGTGGCGGCATCCGGCTCGGAAGGGGAGACGCCAGGCTTGCCCCGGCGCTTCAACTGCCTGATCAGGATCCGGTCGTCGTCGGGAAGGCCGAGCAGCACCAGCGCGCCTCCGTAGACGGCCAACGCAACCGGGGCGCCCACGAACAGGGCGACCGGCCCGGATGCCATTGCCGACACGGCGAGGGCGACGACGAGCGCGGCCAGGGCGGCGATCAGCCCCTTGCCGGAGGCGGCGTCGAAGGGGAGCATCCCCATCGTCGCCCGGACCTGCCACACCCGGGCCACGTTCACGAGGACGAGCGAGATCATCCAGGCGATCGCCGAGCCGAACAGCCCATGACGGGGGATGAGGTACAAGTTGAGCAGCACGTTGGCCACGAGCACGCCGACGTTGTCGACCATGTTGAGAGCGACGCGGCCCGACTGGTTGAGCATCAGCCCGCACGGTCCCGTGGCGGCATCGGTCAGCTTGCCCACCACGAGGACGATGACCACGCCGGCGCCGACGGCGAACCCCTTCCCGAACAGCCGGATCAGCTCCCGCGAGAAGACGGCGACCACGACGAAGGCGGGGAGCGAGATGCGCAGGATCCAGCTGGTGGCGACGGCGTAGGTCCGCCGGAGACTCCCGGTCATGCCGCGGCGGTAGAGGTCGGCGATGCGGGGGGCGAAGGAGGCGTTGACGGGCGCCATGGCGAGCGACGCCATGAGGACTAGCCGACTCACGATCTGGTAGCGGCCGACCTCGGCGCTCGGGAGGTAGAGACCGAGCAGGATGGTGTCGGCCCACAGGAGCCCATTGGAGGCCAGGGACGCCACCCAGCTCACCATGGAGAAGCTGAAGATCTCCCGGATCTGGTAGCGGGGCCGGGACCGGCCCCGGGACGGGCCGGCCAGGCGCCGCAGCGCGGCCAACGCCAGCACCGCCCCCACCGACTGGGCGACCAGCATGGCCACCATGACCCCGCGGAGGCCGGATCCGGAGGCGAGGAGGCCCAGGGTGAGCGCCAGGCGGAGTCCCGGCACGAGGAGAAGTCCGACGCCGGCGAAGTACCGCATGGTGAGGAAGCCCTGGGTGGCCGACAGCGCCGCCCCCATTACGACGCTGGGCGGGAGCGTCAGGGCGACGAGCCGCAGGAGGGACTCGAGGCCGGGATCGTCGAAGGCAGACCGGGCCAGCCAGGGCGCGGCGGCGAAGAGGGCCGCCCCGAGCGCGACCGACGACAGGCCCGAGAGCCCGAGGCCGAGGCGGAGCGTCCCCCGCAGGGACGCCTCGTCGCCGTCGGCGCGATGCACGGCGACGTAACGGGTGAGCCCGGAGCGGAACCCGCTCATGGCCAGGAGCTCGAGCAGGGCGAGGAAGGCGAAGGCCTGGGAGTACTGGCCGACGGCGCCCGTCCCGAGCTTCCAGGCCATCACGATGAGGATGAGGAACCCCGTGGCCTGGGTCACAACGGTGCCGACGAGGTTGAGCGCGCCGCCCCGGGCCAGGCCGAGGACCTGCGCCCGCCCCTCGTGTTCACCGTCATCGACCGCGGCCACCGGGCTCAACGCTGGCCCCGCGCCCCCGGGCTCATGTATCCGAGTTCCCGCAACCCGGCTCTGGCCCGGAGCCAGACGAGGAGCCGCAACGGGATGCCCAGCTCACGGCGGTGGGCGCCGACGCGGCTGCGGTAGACGGCATTGCTGTCGGTCCCTTCCTGGCGTCGGCTGCCGGCGAAGCCGGCGTACTTGTCGGCCACGTCGTGGGGGAAGTCCTCGTGGTGCAGGACGGCGTCGTCCCACGGCTCGCCGAGGAACTCGAGCAGCGCGCGCATCGTCGCCTCGGGATCCTCCACGAGACGCTCGTAGCGCAGCTCGTGATAGCGCTCGGGTGAGAGCCGGGCGCCCGTCTCCCGGGCCGCTTTGATGTACCGGGGCCACTTCTCCGCCGCTTTCACGGCGGCCACGTACCCGAAGCGGTGCCGGTGGGAGGCGACGACGTCGCGACCGTCGCGGACGACGTGGACGACCCGGCAGGTCGGGAACAGCTCGTCGATGAAGTCGAGGGAGAGGGCGTAGCGCGGGGTCTTGTCGGCCCAGCGGGTCTTGCCCCGGCCGGCGGCGTACTCGCTCTGGATGCCGTCGAAGAACTGGGCCATCGACTGGTGCCAGTACTGCTTCGGATAGCCGTAATGGGCGAGGCGCTGCCAGTTGTCCGTGGTGACCTTGGCCAGGTCGGCCAGGAACCTGGTCTCCGGCCCGCAGCTGATGTTGCCGTGGGAGTCGAGCATGAGGCGGACCAGCGTCGTACCCGACCGCTGGCAACCGACGATGAAGATCGGAGGCGCCTTCTCGACGGGGGCCGGCCCGACCGGGCCGCCGTGAACCGCCAGATCGACGTCGGGAGGGAAGTTGATGGTCGTCATCTGCTCGCCGCCACCGGCATCGTGGTGACCTCGGCCATCGACTCCGACTCGCTCGATCCGCGGAAGATCGCTTCCAGGGTGAAGAGGGCGAGGAGCACCAGGAAGAACGCAGCGGCGAAAGCCGCCACTGCCTTCTGGGCTGCGCTCTGCAGCCGGGCGGCGGCCGTCGTGGCGCTGACGGATACGGCCGAGGCGGGGTCGATGGCGGCGGGCTTGGCGGTCGCCGCGGCGAGACCCTTCTGCGCCTCGTCGAGCTGGGCCAGAGACCGCTGCTTGGCCTCGGTGAGCACGTTGAAGCGGGCTACCAACCCACCCAGGGCGGTGAGCTGCGGCTTCATGGCCACCGCGGCCGCCGCGATCCGGGCCGACGCATCCGCCTCGCCGCGGGACCCGGCCGCCACCGCCTGCTCCTCGAGCGTCGAGATCTGCTGGGCCTTGACCTGGTAGTCCTGGCTGGGATTGGCGAGCTTGGTCTCGGCCACGAAGGCGGTGATCCCCGCCTGTGCGCCGGTCACCGCGTTGTTGGCCGCATCGACGGAGCCTTGGGCCCGCGTCGCATCGGCGACGGCCTGCCGGGGGTCGAACATGAAGGCGAGCGACTTGGTCGCCAGCGCCGTCGCGACCGGGTCCGCGTCGGCCTTGCGGTCGGTCCGGTACGTGACCGTCACCAGGCTGCTCTCGCCCACCGGGCTGGTCACCGTGCCGGCGAAGATGGCGGCGACCGGGATCTTCGTCTCGGCCGACACCGCCTCGGCGATGGCCCGCGAGTGCACCACGGCCAGGAAGTTGGCGACGAAGGCGCGGTTGCCGGTGGAACCGCTGAACTGGCCGTCCTGGCCGCCCACGAGGCCGGGGACGGCCACCGTGGCCGTGGCCAGGTATTCCTGCGGCTGGCGTAGGACCAGGCCGGCGGTGGCGACGGCGGCCAGCAGGGGCACCAGCACGACCAGCCATAGCCGTCGCCGGATGAGTGCGAGGTGGTCCTTGATTTCCATTTCAGGCCTCCGAATTGGTGTGTTGCAGGGTTCGGGCGTCCGGCCGGGCGGGTTCTGGCGCCGGGCCGGGAGGTTGCGTTCTCTCAGGTGCAGCCGGGTCCGTGTTCATGACAATCGCGGAGGCGACGGCGGCGTAGGCGAAGAGGTACCAGAGGACGACGACGTTGGAGATGACGTTGGCCACCGCGCTGACCGCCACGAAGGCCACGGCGGTGCCGAGGAACCCGGTGGCGGCGCCGCGCTCGAACGTGCCTCGTACCGTCCGCCGCACAGCCCTCAGTCCCAGGGCGACCATCGCGCCGAGGGCGATCACGTAAGCACCGAGGCCGAGGAGCCCCGTCTCCACATAGGCCCGCAGGAAGTCGTTGTGGGGCTGCTTCGCCTCATCAGTCTGGTACTGGGTCTCGTTGAGCCCGATGCCCGTGACCGGGTTCTTGTTGGCCAGCGGGAGGATCTCGGTCCAGTAGGTGAGGCGCCAGCCGAGCGAGTTCTCCTGGAGGCCGGCCGACTCGGTGGGGGCCAGTGAGGTGAAGCGTCCGGCGACGCCGGGCACGACCACCCCCGCCAAGACGCCGGCCACCACCAGCCCGAGCAGGATGCGTTTGTTCTGGACGAAGCCGACCACGATCAGGCCGATCACGGTGCCGATGAGAGCCGTCCGGGTGTAGGTGAGGAGCAGGAAGAGCGACGAGGAACCGAGAACCCCCGCCATCAGCACCTTGAGCCGGTGCTCGAGGTGGGGATAGAGGGCGACGCCCATCACCACGAGGAGCATCAGGTAGCGGCCGAATTCGTTGGACTGGTTGAAGGGCCCGATCGCCCGGCTGAGGGTCCCCTTGCTCTCCACCCGGGGAGCCCCCCCGAGGAAGCTCACCGCCGTGAAGGCGAGGGGGAAGATGGCCGAGACGTAGACGGCGAGGAGGATGGTCTTGGTGCCGCCGGCGCGTTGGGCGAGCTGCTCGAGCACCACGAACATGGCGACGGCCGCGGCGATGCGGACGGCCTGCAGTCCGCCGGCCATCGGGTGAGAACCCCCGAGGACACTGACGCCGCAGGTGACGACGAGGCACAGGAGCGGCATCCGCAGCCGGGAGCCGGGAAGCCGCGTCCGGCGGTACTCCCCGGTCAGCCACAGGACGGACGCGCCCAGGAAGAGCAGGCCGAGGAGGCTGGCGGGGTCGAGGATGCGTGACGACGCCGCCTCCGTCGTGCCCGCGGCCGAGCCGCTCAGCTTGGCCAGGTCGATGCTCGACCGCATGGCCAGCATCAGCAGCACGTAGGCGCTGAAGCGGGTCGCGGCCAGTCCGGTCAGCATCAGTCCGAGGCCGGCCGCCATCGGGAGCACGACCGCCGCCTTCGACCCGTCGCCGAGGGCGCTCCCGCTCACCACCGCAAGGGCGGCGGCGGCCAGCGCCACGGCCAGGCTGACGGCGGTGGCCGTGTTCCGGCTCTTGAGCCAGCCGCCGGTTGTGAGAGGGGCGGCGGAGGTGATGTCAGTCACGACGGTCCCACCGGAAGCTGATGCCCGGGAGGGAGTAGAGGCGCTCTGTGGGTTCGGCGTAGTACGCCTCGAGTCGCGTCCGCACGGAGGCGGGCATCTCCCGGTCGCGACCCGCCTTGTAGACGGGCAGCGGGCCGAGGGTGGCGCCATCGAGGTCGAGGAACCGGAAGACGCCCTGGAGGGCGGCGTCGGGGGCGGCGAAGAGCGCCTCGCTCTGGAGCACGAGCACCCGCTCGGGCTCGAAGAGGGTGTAGAGCGCCTCGAGCTGCTCGGCGTAGTGCCCGCGGGAAAGGTAGGTGTGGTGCCGGTGGGCATAGCTCTGGTAGGCGGGGTCGAGCATCCGCTCCACCTCGCCGGCGAGGCGCTCGGACTCCCGGTCCAGGGCTTCCTCGATGGGGAGGGTCTCGAAACCCCGCTGCACCGAGTAGCGGTAGTGGGACCAGGCCCGTTCCACGGGGTCGCGCAGCACGGCGATGAGCCGGACGTCGGGCAGCGCCGCCGCGATCCTGGCCGGGGCCAGGGGATGGAACATGTAGTAGGGGCTGGCCTCGCCCGTGATCAGGCGAGGTGAACGCTCCGAGGTCCGGCGCGGCTGGGTCGGGAATTTCGAGAGATACCACCCGCGGCCCCGGGTGAAGTTGACGTCGAAGTAGTGGGTTCCCTTCTTCACTCCGCAGGGCAACACCGAGGGGTGGCGGACGACGTACTCGTAGAGCGACGTGGACCCGCACCGCTTCCCGCCGACGATGAGGAAGGCGGGCCGCATCGGGGTCGCGCCGGTGAGGCGGGCGCCGGCGCGGGTGGCGCCCTGGGAGAACCTCGTGAGCGTTTCCAATGCGGGCATGCGATCACTCCTGGGGTCCGGGCTGAGGTGGCCGTGAGAACACCGCCCCTGGACTTATGATCGGGGTGGGCGCTGAAGCGGTTCTGGCCCGACCCTGAAGGAAACCTGAAGCTGAGCCGAGCCTGAAGGACAGCCCTGAGAAGGGCGACGTGCGGCCGTTCAGGACGCCAGGCGGCGGAGGGGCGCGGTCAGGGCGCTGACGACGGCGCGGTCCATCCGGCGCATGCCGGTGACCCACTCGTCGTCAAGCCGCAACGTCACGTCGCCGCTCCGCATCCGGTCGGGGTTGCCCGCGACCGTGTGGCTGGGGCTCACCCGGGCGGTGCGCCCGTCCACGAAGACCGGGCCCAGGTCGGCGTCGTGGCCGGCGAGCTCCAGGATCCGCTCGGTCCAGAAGCGGGGCCGGCGCACGAAGTCTTCGTAGGTGAGGCGGAGATACCGGTCCGACCCGCGCCAGAGGACCGAAGCGGTCAGGTTCCAGACGTCCCACAGGGCGGCGCTCTTCGCCGGTGAGTGGCGCTGCATGAGCGGCGATGCCGCCCCGTCGGCGAGGGGCTTCATCCGCTGCCACGAGTAGGCCGCGGCCCGCGGGTCCCGGACGAGGTGAACGACAGACAGGTCGACGGTCGGCAACCGGTCCAGGAGCCAACCGTAGGCGGGAAGCTTGGAGGAGTCGACGATGAGCGAGCAGCCGGTGGCGGCGGCGATGGCCGGGTAGAGCCGGGCCACCTCGCCCGGGTACTCGCCCAGTCGCCGGAGGGCCCGCTCACCGCTCCGGCCGAGCAGCATGCGGGGCACGTTCCGCACCCGGCCGGCCCGGCGGGCCGAGGCGATGAGCCCGTCCACGTCCGGAGGGCTCCCGCCGGCCGCCGCCTCGGTCAGGACGGCGTGCCAGACGGGGCACTGGCCGAAGGGACGGCCACATCCGCAGAGCCGGTCGTCTCGCAGGCCCCGTTCCCAGAGGTAGCGGATCTCTCCCCCGCAGAACACGCCCTCGACGCTCCCGAGGACGTTGGCGAGCACGGTCGAGCCGCTCCGGCCCGAACCAGCCAGGAGGAGCACCCGGGTGCGTTGCCCGGAATCCCCGGAGGCACGGGCGCCTGACGGCTCGGTCGGAAGGGGGACGGCGGACACGGCCTTACGCCTCTTGCCCGTTGGCTGCCGGGCCCGGCTCCAGGTACCCGACCGAATCGCGTTTGATCTCGGTGAGAACAGTCATCGGTCGCTTGCTCCTTCTCGCCTACGTGGGTCCCGGCGCTTGGCCCGGGACTGAACATCTGGTGGGGGTCGGCCCGTCGGGCCGCCCCCCGTAGACCCCACGGTGGGCGATTGGCCACAAGCTGCGATGAACGCAGGCTGAAGGAATCCTGAAGCTGGCCGGACCCAAGCCGGCCGTTCAGAGCGACTCGATCTGCGTCCGAGCGTCCGTCAGCGCCCCGGTGGCCTCCGCCTCGGCGTCGTCGACGGTGTCGCCGATCTCCTCGAGGACGGCGACGGTCTCACCGGCGGCGTCGGCCGTGTCGGCGGCGGCGTGGGCGGCGGCGAAGGCGGAGTCCAGCTCGGCGTCCG
>CAZCVW010000008.1:0-27970 GCA_964502185.1 uncultured Burkholderiales bacterium | reverse complement strand
GAGGGCCCGGGTGGCGGCGGCCTCCTCGCCCTGGCCGAGGTGGCCGACGAGCCGGGCGGCGTCGGCGTCGGGCAGCGAGCCGCCCGCCATCTCGGCCATCTCCAGGGCCAGGGGAGTGGGGACGATACCGACGTCGATCTGGTCGCCGTCGCGGAACAGGCGGTACTGGAAGATCTGCTCCTCGAACACCGACACTTCGAGGGCGGCGCAGTGGCAGGCCGCCGACAGGGCGGCGGCGGTGAGGCCCTCGCCGAAGGCGTAGGCCTCCTCATCGGAGGCGGCGAACACGACCGTCGCCCCGCCGACCGGCTCGCTCACGAAGGCCCGGGTGTCGTCGAGCGCGGCCACGATGTCGTCGTGGTCCGCACCGAGCACGGTGACGTTGGCGTAGGTGCTCCCCATGCCCGGAGCCTACGGCCCGCCAGGGAGGGTCACGAACCCACATCTATGGTGGGTTGGTGACCCCTTCTGAGCGGCCGTGAGCCGCCGCGCCCGGCTCCTGGCCGGCTTGCTCGCCGCCACCGGGGTCCTGCACCTGGTCCGGCCGCAGCTCTACGACCCGATCATTCCCCGGGTTCTTCCCGGCGCGCCCCGGGCGTGGACCTACGTCTCGGGCGTCGCCGAGCTCACTCTGGCCGCCGCCCTGATGGTCCCGGCCGGCCGCCGGCGGGCCGCCCAGGCCACCGCCGTCTTCTTCGTGGTGGTCTTCGCCGCCAACGTCCAGATGGCGCTCGACGGTGGGGCGATCGCCTGGGCCCGGCTGCCGCTCCAGTTGCCGCTCATCCTCTGGGCGCTGTCGATCGCCAAGCGCCCGTAGCGATCAGCCGCTAATGGCGGTTGAGCTTCACGCCGAGCGGTTTGTCGTCCCTGCGTTGCTTTGCTGTCCACTTAGCTAAGATCCCCCGCCCAGAAGACGAGGCCCACGCCGAGGAGGCTGTAGATGCCGAAGTACCTGTCGAAGGAATGGCACGAAGAGTTCAAGCGGATGTCCAACGAGACCCAGCCGGATCGCCCGGGAGTCAACGCCCGGATGCAGCAGGTCGTGACCGGGGCCCCCGAGGGCGACGTGAAGTACTACTGGGTCATCGCCGACGGGCAGATGACGGAGTGCTCGCTGGGTGAGCTCGACGACCCCGAGTTCACGATGACCATGGCCTACGACGACGCCGTCAAGGTCCAGAAGGGCGAGCTCGACCCGAACGCCGCCTTCATGCAGGGGCGGATGAAGGTGTCGGGGAACATGGCCAAGCTGCTGTCCCTGCTGCCGCTCACCAACTCGCCTGAGTACAAGAAGCTGCAGGAGGACATCCGGGCCGTCACCGAGTTCTAGACGCGTCGGCGGAACGGAACTGGCGTTCCTCAAGGCCGCAGGATGCGACCGTGAGGAACGCCGGTTCGCGCTCGGGCTCGCGATCGCTCTATCGGTCGGGCCTCCTCAGGTCGTCAGTGGAAGGCAGCCGGCGTGTAAGCACCCCGACTTCGGAGGTGCTTCCAAGCTTCCTCCCAGGTGAGAGGCCGAAGCTGTACCCATGAACGCAACTGACAACTCGACGAGCCGTCGCCGCATGCTGGGGCCACCAGCTGCCAGCCCCTACGGGACGCCCTCGTCGACATCTGGCACGCCGACGCCGGCGGTGTCTACTCGGGCTTCGGCGCTGGGTCATCCAACCGGACCTTCCTCCGGGGCGTGCAGGCCACCGACAGCAACGGGGCGGCGGGCTTCAAGACGATCTACCCCGGCTGGTACCAGGGGGCGGGCCCACCCACATCCACCTGAAGGTCCACGTCGGCGGCAACGAGGTCCACACCGGGAACCACCACCAACGCCTCGGATGGCATGTACCGCAACGGCGGCGCCGAGTCGACACTCACGCTCACGAAGGACGGCGCCGGCTACGTCGGAACCACGCACCTGCGGGGCGAAGCCGGCGACCGCCAGATCGAGAACGCCCGGGTCGGCCTGGCCCACGTCATCGGTCCCGGTTCGGCCTGCGGCGTGCACATCCTGGAGCGTTCGGCCGCTTAGCGGGCGACTCGGCCTGCGAGGCGGTTAGACGTAGCTGCGGAGGAACTCCCGCAGGGCTTTGGTGTCGGCGCCCACCTTCTCGTCGTCGGGGATGTCCTCCAGCACGCCCGACTCCACCGTGGCCGCCATCTCCTGGATCTGACGCCACACGGGGCGTTCGATGCCGTACGGAGGTAGGGAGTCGGCCACCAGGGCGGCGGCGACGACGAACTCTCCGCCGAGCGCGTCGTCGTACGGTGCGTGCTGGAGCCGGTCGGCGGCGACGTACAGATCGGACATGGCCGCCTGCGCCCCCTCCCCGCCGTCCTGCTCGACTGCGTCTTCTTCCCCCTCGTCGGCGCTGGCGCCGTCCTCGGCGAACCCCTCGATGAGCTGGTCGACCTGTTCCTCGGCGGCCGTCGGGACGACGAGGACGAGCCCGGCCTCCCACCGGTACGGGATCTCGGCGGCCATCAGCGCGGCGGTGACCGGGCCGCGGTCGGTGACCGGCCATTCGTCCATCTCGTAGCCGATCTCGTCGTCGGAAGGCGCCAGCATGGGAGGCGCTTCGCCCGGGGCGAGCCGGCAGTCGGGGCACCGTACGGTGGTGCGGCTGAACTCGCCGGCGATGTCGGGGGGCATCTCGGCGCCGCAACGGGGGCAGTAGGTGATCACCCGGCGAAGCATAGAGTGGCGAGCGCCGAGCTCGGCGGGGCCGAAGGCCTGTGCTCTTGCCCGGCCCCGAGTCGAAGGAGGTGCGAGAGCGGTGGGAGGTACGCGGGTCGACAAGTGGCTGTGGTCCGTCCGCCTGTTCAAGACCCGGGCGGCGGCGACGGACGCGTGCCAGGGCGGCCACGTGAAGGTGAACGGGGCGACGGCCAAGCCGGCGACGCCGGTGCGGGTGGGGGACCGGGTCGAGGCCTTCGCCCATGGCCGGCCGCGGATCTTCGAGGTCGTGAAGCTGATCGACAAGCGGGTCGGCGCGCCTGCGGCGGCCGAGTGCATCGTCGATCACAGCCCGCCGCCGCCTCCGAAGGACGAGTTCCTGCCGGTGTTCCCCCGGCTCCCCGGCGCGGGCCGGCCGACGAAGCGCGACCGGCGCCGGCTCGACCAGTTCCGGACCAGTTAGGCGGCGATCCCGATGATCGGCGGGCGAGGCCGCAGGACGGTCACTCGCGCCTGCCCCACACGCTCACCAGGGTGGGGGACAGGAAGAAGAAGTCCGGATTGTCGAGCAGGCCGAAGATCTCGTCGAACTCGCTCTGTGTGAGCCATCCTCCGGCCACGAGCGGCTCCTTCAGGCGCTCGATCGACATCCGGAACCAGTAGTTGTCGTCGCTGTTCCCCCGCACGAGGTACACGCGGCCGAGGGCGTCCACGCCGGTGAGGCCCAGTTCCGTCATGCGGACCGGGAGCCGGCGGCCGTAGTGCTGGTCGTAGCCGCACGTGCCCATGAACGTCATGGCGCTGCTCACGACCTTGTCGATGAGCTCACCGCCGAGCGACGTGACCGAGGCGCAGCCGGCCCAGTCCATGTCCTCGATGAGGATCACCCCGCCGGGGCGGAGCGTGGCGGCCAGGCGCTCGAGGACCTCGTCCCGGGCGGGGAGGTGTTCGAAGACCATCCGGCTGTGGACGAGGTCGAAGCCCTCCTCGGGCAACGGGTCGGTCACGACGTCGTGCGTCAGGACGTCCAGATTCGGTCTCGACTCCAAAAACCGGGGGTCGATATCCGTGGCGATCACCCGGCCGGTCGCGCCGACCCGGTCGGCGAGCCACCGGGCCACGGACCCTTCGCCGGCACCGACCTCCAGGCACCGCCAACCCTCTCCGACACCGAGATGGTCGAGCAGGGGCAGCGTGCCCTTGTCGAAGGTGCCGGACAGGAGCTGGAGCCGCTTGCGCTCACCCTCCCAGTCGTTCCCGAAGACGTACCCCTCCTCCGGCCGCACGTGTTTCCCTCCCCCTGTTCCGCTGAAGCCGCAGACGCTACCTTGCTCCGGGCTTCCTCCCTGCGCTCTTCCCCCGGCGTACATCCGTTCTGTCGTCCCGTTGCACCGATATGCGGTGCAGGCGAGCGACAGTTCCGCGGGGGGAGAATGTGGACAGAGCAATCCGTGCCGCGATCGGGGAGTGGGCGGCGAAGCACCATTCCCTCATCACCCGAAAGACGGCCTACGAGTTCGGCCTCGACCGTTCCGAGGTGCAACGGGAGGTGGACAGCGGACGGTGGGTCCGCATGCGGCGGAACGTGTTCCTGATCGGCGGTGCCGTCGTGACGTGGCGGACCGAGGTGATGGCGGCCGTCTTGGCCGCGGGGCCGTCGGGCGTCGCGTCCCACCGGACGGCGGCGGCGCTGTGGGGGCTGGAGGGGTTCGACTCTCCCCGGCTGATCGAGCTCACAGTGCCGAGGCACCGGCGGCGGAAACTGACGGATGGTTGATGCTGCATTTCACCTGGGCACGTCTGCAATACGACCCCGCCGGGATCGTGGCTGAGGTCCGGGACGCCATCCGCGCCCGCTCCGTCGCCTGAACCGGCGTCTCCCCCGAACTGTCGTCCCGTTGCACCGGATAGCGATGCAACGGGACGACAGAATGGAAGGGCGGGGGATTACTCGGCCGGGTCGCTGACGTAGTTGGCGGCGAAGTTCGGGGGGCGGCGTTCGACGAAGGCGGCGACGCCCTGGCGGTAGTCGTCGCTCCCGACCATGTCGTCGATCAGGCGGACGGCCTCGGTGGCGGATTCGCCGAGTGTGCGGAAGAGGTCCATCGACACCTGCCGCTTGGTCACCCGCAAGGAGGACGGGGCCGAGCCGTCGACCAGGCGCCGGGCGTAAGCGAGCGCGGCGTCGGCGAGCTGCTCCGGTGCGTGCACCTCGTTCACGAGCCCCATGGCCTGCGCCTCCTCGGCCGTGGCCACCCGGCTGGAGAGAAGCCATTCGGCGGCCCGCCCGTAGCCGATGAGGCGGGGGAGGATCCACGAGACGGCATGCTCGGCGGGCAGCCCCAGCTTGGCGTGGGCCGGCGTGAGCTTGGCGCCGGCGGCGGCGAAGCGGATGTCGGCGAAGCACATGATGACGAAGCCGATGCCGGCGGCGGCGCCGTTGACGGCGGCGATCACGGGTTTGGCGATGGCCAGCGGGAAGCCGTACTTCGTGCCGTAGGCCGGATGCCCGGGGTCACCCGGTTCGGCCAGCCGCTCCCGCACGCCGGTGTCGTACGACCCGGTCTCGGTGAAGCTGTCGAGGGCGCGCGAGTCGGCGCCGACGCAGAAGTGCCGGCCGGCGCCGGTGATCACGATGGCCCCGGCGCGGTCGTCGCGCTCGGCCATGTGCAGAGCCCGGCGGTACTCGAGCTCCATCCGGCCCGTCCACGCGTTGCTCCGCTCCGGCCGGTTGAGCGTGATGACGGCGACGCCGACATCGACCTCGTAACGGATGGTCTTCCAGTCCATGCCTTTACCCTCGCACCGGCTCGCCTCGGGTGCCGACTCGACGTTCGACACCGGGCCTGCGCCGCGCGCAGGTTCGACCAACTAGTGCCCGACGCTTTGCCAGCGAACGCCATGGGACGCATCATGAAGCACGTTCTGCGGGAGCAGGGCGTGACTGAGGGCACCTGGGACCTGGAGGCCCTCGGCCTGGTGATCGCCCGCGACGAGCGTCGGTAGAGGAGAGTTGCCATGCAGGGAGCTGTGCTGCGGAACATCGGGGACACCGAACTCGAGGTCCGCGACGATCTCGAGCTGATCCGGGGGCCGGGGCCGGGCGAGGTCCAGGTGAAGGTACAGGCGACCGGCCTGTGCCACACGGACCTGTCGGTCATGAACGGGATCATCCCCATGCCCATGCCCGCCCTGCTCGGCCACGAGGCGGCCGGCGAGGTGATCAAGGTGGGGGACGGCGTCACGTCAGTGGCGCCCGGCGACTCGGTGATCATGTCGTGGGTGCCGCCCTGCGGCCGCTGCAAGGTGTGCCTGGCCGGCCAGCCCAACCTGTGCGGGAACGTGGCCAACCCCTTCATGGTCGCCCCCACCCACCGGGCCGGCGACCTCGAGTTCTACCCGCTGGCCACCATCGGGAGCTTCGTGGAGGAGGTCGTCCTCCACCAGGAGTCGGTGGTGCCGATCCCGAAGGATGTGCCCCCCTCGGTGGCGGCAATCATCGGCTGCGCCGTCATGACCGGGGTCGGGGCGGCCATGAACGGGGCCAAGGTGGAGCCGGGCTCGTCGGTCGTCGTGTTCGGCTGCGGCGGAGTCGGGCTGAGCGTGATCCAGGGCGCCCGCCTGTGCGGCGCGGCCGAGATCGCCGCCGTCGACTTCGTACCGGAGCGCCTCGAGGCGGCCAAGGCCATGGGCGCCACCCACACCTACACACCCGAGCGGATCGGCGACGCCGACGAGATCCACGGCAGCGACGGCTTCGACTACGCCTTCGAGGTCGTCGGCCTCCCCGAGACGATCCGCAGCGCCTACAACGCGGCCCGCCGGGGCGGGAAGGTCATCGTCGTCGGCGCCGGCGGCATGGACAAGATGGTCGAGTTCAGCGCCTTCGAGCTCTTCTACATGGAGAAGACGCTGATCGGCACCCTCTACGGTTCGGCCGACGTGCGGCGCGACTTCCACCGCCTCCTGCGCCTGTGGCGGACGGGCCGCCTCGACCTCGAGAGCCTCGTCACCCGGACGCTCCCGATCAGCGACATCAACGACGGGCTGGCCGCGCTGCGGCGCGGTGAGGGCATCCGCCAGGTGGTCGAGTTCGGCTAGCGGCGTCGAGGACTATCCCTCGGTTGGCTCGCCCCGCTTGGAGCGGCCGATGCGGGGCCAGAGCTGTTGGCTCGCCGTGGAAAAGCCGATGGCGTAGGCGACGAAGACGAGCAGGGCCACCGAGAGGATCCCGAGGACGGGGAAGACGACGCCGAGGGAGGCGAAGACGAGCGCCGCCGTCCGAACCGGCCGGCGGCGGGTGCGGACGGTGAGTATGCCCGTCACCGCCTGGCCCATCCCGACCAGCACGGCGAAGAAGCCCCGGATGCGGATGGCGTTGGCGTCGGGGACGGACAGCGTGTCCTGGCTGTCCTTCTTCTCCGGGATCTTCTCGGCCAGGGCGACGGCGTCGGCGCAGGAGAGGTCGTCGGGGTCGCGGCCGCCGGTGTCGACGTCGTTCCAGTCCTTCTTGTCGGTGAGGGCGTCGTCGACGACTTCCCGGGCGAAGGAGCACCGGACCGACGCGGGTGAGAGCAGCGACGGCCCGGCCAGGAGAGCGGACGCCGCCCCGAGCACGATCAAGGTGACGCACCCGGCCCGCACGAGCGGGCCGAGACGCGACGAGGCGTCCGGGTCGAGATTGAGGGCTTCGTCATCGCTCATGTCTTTGAATTCTTCCTTAACGGGGTAGGCCCAGTGCGGATGGGACAGTGTGGATGAACGGCTTCGTACTCTCCGGCGGCGGCAACCTGGGGAGCCTCCAGGTCGGCATGCTGAAAGCGATGCTCCAGGCCGAAATAGCCCCGGGCGTCCTGGTCGGCACCTCGATCGGGTCGTTCAACGCCGCCTTCCTGGCCGCCGATCCGTCGGTCGATCGGGCGGAGGCGCTGTGCGACATCTGGAGGAATGTCCGGGCTCGCGACTTCTTCTCGGCGAACCCGTTCCGGGCCGCCGCGGCGCTCACCCGCCGCGGGGCCTTCTTCTCCTCCGACCGCTGGCGGGCGTTCCTGGAGCGCCACATCCCCTATTCGCGCATTGAGGACGCGGCCGTCGCGCTGCGGATCACGGCCACGGACTTCGCCTCCGGGGCGCCGGTGATTCTCGACTCGGGGTCGGTGGTCGACGCCGTGATGGCCAGCACGTGCCTGCCGGGTATCTTCCCGCCGCACCGGATCGGGAAGGATCTCTACCTGGACGGCGTGCTCTCGGACCAGGTTTCGCTCCAACCGGCCATCGACGCCGGCGCCGACACCCTGTACGTCCTCGCGGTCAGCGCCGCGAAGCCGTCACCGGAGCCGGGCTCACCCCGGGCCGTTCTGCGCCATTCGCTCACGATCCTGCTCTTCCCGCGCATCCGCCTGGAAGCCATCGGCCTGCCGTCGGGCCACGAGAACCTGCGGATCGTCCAGGTGCCGTCGGTCGGAGCCCAGGTCGGCCTCTGGGACATGTCCCAGCACGGCCGGCTCATCGACGAGGCCTACGAGGAGACGGCGGCGTTCTTGCGAGGATGCGCCGACACCGCCGAGGACGAGCGACTCGAGGTCGCCAGCGTCCCTGAACTGACCGTGGAGGTTGATCTCCCGACCGACATGGCGCCGGAGACCCGTTCCGCTCAGTCTGGCAAGTGATACCGCCGGCGCGCGATGCGCCGCCCGTGCAGCCGTCCTTTTGGTGATCGTGGTTGAACCGGGCGTGACATCACCGGTCGCTTTTTGCGTTCCCCCAGCATGTGGAAGAGATTCTGAAGTTGGGGGCGGCTCTCCTGCTGAGGGTGACGTAAGGGGCACGGGGTACACCCGTGCCCCTACCCGTCGTTACGGCGTTAACCGCCGTTCCGAGCGCGCGGCCCGGGCCTCGCTCGTGGCGTCGAGCAGGGCCACCCCGAAGATGGCGAGCGCGGCGCCGTAGAAGGCGCCGCCCACGCCGTAGACCTCGAACCCCACCACCAGCGCGATCACGATGGCCGCCGGGCCGACGGTGAGCGACCGGGGCGCCACCAGCCGCCGCAGCACGACCTCGTCGATGGCCTGGAGGGCGGCGAAGGCCAGCGCCAGTCGCACGGCGCCCGGCCCCGGGTCGAGACCGCTCTTGAGCAGCAGCGCCGGCAGTGCACCGACCAGGATCCCGAAGCCGGGCACGACGCTCATGGCCCCCACGGCCACGGAGAGCACGATGGCGAGGGGCACTTCCTCGAGCCGGCACAGCCCGTAGGCGGCGAAGCCGGCCACCAGGGCTCGGGCCAGGGCCGCCAGCGCGTAGCGCCGCGCCCCGGTGAACCCATTGCCGACAACGGTCCGCACCCGCGCCCGGCGGGTCTCGTCGGGGAGCTGGGCCAGCGCCGCGTCGGCCAGCTTGGGCCCCCACGACAGGAAGAAGGCGATGAGCACGGCGCACACCAGGTAGGTGCTGCCCCTGGCCGGGGCCTCGGCGGCCAGACCGCTGGTCGGATCCTGAAGCCGGTTGACCAGTTCGCGCACCCGGCCTTCCAGCCGGAAGTCCTGAGCCAGATCGCCGAAGCTCTCGGACTCCTCCAGTTCGGCCGCCGCTCGGGGCGCCACCACCGTGAACCGGTCGAACTGCTGGTCGAGGTCGACCAGGATCCCGCCCGCCACCGCCACGCCACTCGCTCCGACGAACAGCAGAACGGCGATGATGGCCAGCGGACGGGGCATGAAGCGGTCGAGGCCGACGACCAGGGGCTCGATGAGGGAAGCCACGACGGCGCAGGCCACCGCCCAGCCGATCGTGCGGCTCGCGGCGGTGGCGATCCCGAAGGCGGCCAGCCCGACGGCGATGGCGCCGAGGACGACCGCCACGGTCTGGGGACCGACGGTCAACCGCAGCGTCCGCGGGGAGGTCGGCACGGGTCCGTACGATAGCGGTGTGCCTCATGCCGAACCCGGGATGCCCGCCACCGACACGGGATTGCCCGACCCCGACGACGAACTGCGGGGGCTCTGGCTGGACTGGCACTCGGCGGCGTGGATCGCCCTCGGCGTCTTCACCTCCGGGGTGCTGGTCGGTTTCTTCCGCAACGTCCCCGACAGCATCACCCGGGTCGGGATCGGGGTGCTGCTCGCCTTCGCCCTCGACCCCGTCGTCACCCGGCTGCGGCTCCTCCTCGGCTGCTCCCGGGCCACGGCGGTGGCGATCGTGAGCGCAACGGTGGTGGTGCTGTTCGCCGCCCTCCTCCTCCTCGTGGGGCCACCGGCCATCGACCAGGCCCGCCGCTTCGGCCGGGAGCTCCCCGAGACGGTCGAAGATCTCTACGACATCCCGGTGGCCGGCCGGTGGCTCCGGGAGGCCGACGCGGCCGAGAACGTACGGGAATGGGCCGCCGACTTCCCCGCCCGGATCGACACCGAGGCCGTGACCCGCACCGCCCGCACCCTGCTCGACGGCGTCGTGGCCAGCCTCGTGGTGCTGCTGGTCGGGCTGGCCGCGTTGGTCGACGGCGAGCGCCTCGTGCGCCGGCTGCGGGCGGTCATCCCGGACTCCGTCGAACCCCAGGCCATCCGGATCGGCCGCATCTTCTACCGGACGATCGGCGCCTACTTCTCCGGCTCGCTCCTGGTGGCCGTCTTGGCCGCCACCTTCATCCTCATCGCCGGACTCGCGCTCGGCGTCCCGCTCGCGCCCGTGGCCGCGGTGTGGATGCTGATGGTCAACCTCATCCCGCAGATCGGCGGACTGCTCGGCGGCGGCTTCTTCATCCTGCTCGCCTTCTCGGACGGCGTCACGACCGGGCTCACCGGCCTCGCCCTCTACCTGCTCTACCAGCAGATCGAGAACCACCTCATCCACCCGGCCATCGTGGGCCAGGCCGTCGACCTCTCCGCCCCCGCCACCATGCTGGCCGCCCTCGTCGGCGGGGCGGCGGCGGGCATCCCCGGTGCGCTGGTGGCCACCCCTCTCGTCGGCGCGGTCAAAGCGCTGTACCTGGAAATCCGCTTCGGCGAGGTTCCGGACTCGTATCGCCCGGAGTCCATCGTGCACCGTCTTCGCCGGAGGTTCGGCTCCAGACGCGAATCAGGCGCCCGCCCGGGCGCCTGATCGATACTTCGAAGGGTGACCGAGGGGACTTGAACCCCCGGCCTCTAGGGCCACAACCTAGCGCTCTAACCACCTGAGCTACGGCCACCATGGTGGGCGCACTGCCTGGGTGCCCGGCAGCAGTATATCGGTCGATCCGCGCTCGCCTCGATGCGATTACCGCGTCAGTACACACAGGTTCAGTACACGCCGGCCAGCTTGGTGTGGTCCCAGGTGGCGACCTTGTCGGGCTCGACCCGGACGGCCACCCGCTTCGGGGCGCTGGCCGCGGCCGCCGCACCGGTGTCGGTGCCGGGGCGGGAGTAGCGCTCGCCGATGGCCTGGCCGATCCGCACCACGTCGTCGGGGTCGTCGAGGATGACCGCCCGCCCGGCGATCGAGACGCCCGGCAGCTCGGAGTAGGCGTCGCCCGACTCGACGAGCACCGTGAGGCGGGGGTCACGTTCGAGGTTCTTCATCTTCTGGGCGGGGCGGTAGGACCAGAACACGATCTTGCCGTCCACCAGCCCGTACCACATGGCCGTGAGATGGGGCTGGCCGTCGGCCCCGATGGTGGCCAGCGTCATCGTCCGCTGCTGGCCGAGGAAGGCCTGGACCTCGTCGGGGAGGACTGCTGCTTCAGGCGGGTATCACCGCCGGGCGGCCGCCCGGACCCAGCGCCGGCCGGTGACGGCGGCCAGACCGATGGCGTCATGCCCCCACCATCGCCGGTCCGGGCGGGAATGGGGAGGGGCGGCGAGTGACTAGTCATTTGTGACTAGAGGAAATGATCATTGCGGGCCATTGCCCAAAACCCGTGCAAACCCGATCATTCGGACAGACGCCAATTGAGTCCCAGGAGGATTCCGAATGTCGGTTGAACTGCTCACCCCCGGCCAGGTCGCCGAAATGTTCCGGGTCAACCCGAAGACGGTCACCCGTTGGGCCCGGGCCGGCAAGATCTCGTCCATCCGCACCTTGGGCGGGCACCGGCGCTTCAAGGCCGACGAGATCCGTGCCTTCCTCAGTGACCTCCAGGACGTGGCGTAACCGACCCCTGCAGATCGCTCGCTGGCCGACGCTCTGACTCTCCGGGGACACCCCGAACCCCGGGCACGGTGAGGGCACCGGCCAGAGAGCGGTGGAAGTGCTGGAGCGCCGGTTCGTTCCGGCCGAAGGTCAGTTCTTCGAGCGCTCCGGCGGCAAGATCCGACTGGATCCGCCGGCTCTGCGGAAAGTCCTCGGTGGTCGTCACCTGGAGGACAAGGTCGAGGTTTTTCCGCCAGTGGTTCAGCCCCCGTTCCCCCTCGGGCCGTTGCGCAGCGTAGATGCCGGTGTGAACCAGCGTCTCGTCGACGGAGAGCGGGAAGACCCGCCATACCTCGAAGTGGTCGATCTGGTGGACCACGAGCGCGTTCGGAACCAGCACGTAGTGGATGGTGGCGTGGGGCTTCGCACTCCAGTTCGCTTCGGGCTGGCCGGCCAGCTCCAGGATGGACCGCCGGATCCCGACGTGACGGCTGTGCGGCCCGAAGGCATCGAACAGGCACGGGTCCGAGAAGTAGAGCGGCGCGATCGACCGCTTGTGCAGCGAGAAGATGTGGTACGCCTCCAGGAACGTGTCGATGACCAGCTTCCAGTTCATGTTCTGGACGTGCGAGCGGGTCTCCACGTGGTGGTAGCCGGCCAGGCCGAAGGCGTCGAGGTCGTCGCAGAGCCCGCCGAACCAGGCACCGGTGTCGATCGTCGCGCCCCCACCGGCCCGGATTAGGATGACCCCGTGGGCCTCGGCCACCGGTAGCGGAGCCAGCCCGAGGCTGTCCCTGCCGATCTCGGCGAAGGCGTCGCGGGCGCCCGGCTGGGCCGACAGGGTCCCGTCGAGGTTATAGGTCCAGGCGTGATACGGGCATATGAGGCCGCGACCGGCGTGGCCGCGGTCCGCGTCTCCCATCCGGCCGTCTCCCATCTGGCCGGCGACCCGGGCGCCCCGGTGGCGGCAGCTGTTGACGAAGGCCGCAGCGGTGCCGTCCTCGCCCCGTACGACCACCACGGGCAGCCCGTCGCAGGTGAGGGTGAACCAGTCGCCCGGCTCGGGCGCGTCGGCGCTCAAACCGGCCACGACGACGCCGTCGCGGAACAGGCGCCGCCGCTCGAGCGCGAGGTGATCCTCCGAGGTGTACACGGACGCCGGCTGCCGGTAGACCCCGGGGGCGAGATCGTTGGAGCGCTTGGCCTGCAGCTCGAAGAAGCGCTGCACCAGCCCCCGGTCAGCGTCAGGTCGCATGATCTCCAGTGAGTTCGAAATGACGTTGCCGCGCGCCCACCGCCGGTCCGGTGTCGATCGTGCGCAGGACCGGCATGACCTTCTCGGCGAAGAGCCGCTGGTTGGCCGCCCCGGCCTCGAAGGGCATCCCCCCGTGGCTGAGGACGGCGATGACGCCGACGGCATCGAGGCGCCGCACGTTCTCGATGGCCTGTTCGGCCACCTGCTCGGGTGTCCCCCAGATCTGGAGATCGGCCAGGAACCGGCTGAACTCCTCCGGGCCGTGCTTGGCGATCCGGGCGGCGAGGCGGCCGTAGTACTCGTAGCCGGGGACGTCGGCGAGGGCCTCGTTGGCGAACTCGTAGTGGACGAGCGTGGAGGCGCAGTAGGCCATGGTCCAGCGCTCGAACATCTCCCGGGCGGCGGCCTCGCTCTCGTGCGTGGTGATGTAGCTCACCAGCAGGGGCTTGGGGGCCTCCTCGCCGTTGATGCTCCGGTAGAGCTCCCGGTAGCTGTCGAGTTCGGCGACGGTGGTCTCCCACGGCTTCTGGGCGATGATGAGGATGCCGACGCCGAGCCGGGCCATGATCTCGGCCGACTCGGGCGAGATGGCCGAGGCGTAGACCCGGCCCCGGAAGCTGGCCCGCGGCGCCGGCCGCAGCGCCACCGGCGCCTGCTGGTAGACGGCGCCCTCGTAGGCGATCGTCCCCGTCTCCAGACCCGACAACAGCGCCTCGGCGTACTCCACGAAGCGGGCCCGCGACTCGGCCATGGGTACGCCGAACCCCTCGAACTCGACCCGGCCGAGGCCGCGGCCGAGGCCGAGCAGCGCCCGCCCGCCGGACATGTGGTCGAGGACGCACAGCTCCTCGGCCACCCGGACGGGGTCGTGCCAGGGCAGCACCATCACCATCGACCCGACCTGCACCCGCTGCGTGCGGGCCGCCACCCAGGTGAGGAACTGCAGCGGGTTCGGGCACATGTGGTAGTCGGTGAAGTGGTGCTCCGCCGACCAGACCGAGTCGAACCCGAGGGGTTCGGCCCGGTCGACCAGGGCCAGTTCGTTCGTGTAGACCTCGGCGTCGGAACGTTCGGGGTCGAGGGCCTGGAAGAAGGCGCCGGTGCCGACGTGCATGGGAGAGCTCCTGGCGGTCGAGAGGCGCCCAGGTTAGCGTTTCTAATATCTGTTCGAAAAAGGAGGGCCCGTGGCCGGGTCGAAGCCGCCCTACGACGCCGTCGACGTTTCCTCCAGCGCGTTCTGGTCGCAGACCGCCGCCGACCGGGACCGGGCCTTCGCCCTCCTGCGGAGCGAGCGGCCGGTGTCGTGGCACCCTCCGGCCGAAGGGGCGCTCATGCCCCAGGACGATGATCCGGGGTTCTGGGCCGTCGTCCGCCTCGAGGACGTGATGGCCGTGAGCCGCAATCCCGAGGTGTTCTGCTCCGGGCAGGGCGTCATGTACGAGGACGTCCCCCAGGCGGTGCTCGACGCCGCCCAGTCGTTCCTGGCCATGGACGCCCCCCGCCACACGAAGCTGCGCCGCCTGGTGTCATCAGCCTTCACGCCCCGCAAGGTGGCGGCCATCGAGGAGCAGATCCGCCGCCAGGCGCAGGCGGTGGTCGACGACCTCGCCCCGCTCGGGGAGTGCGACTTCGTGGCCCAGGTGTCCAGGCGCCTGCCGATGTGGACCATTTCCGAGATGATGGGTGTCGCCCCCGACGACCGGGAAGCCGTCGTCCACGCCGCCGACTCGATGGTGAGCTGGAACGATCCCGAGGTCCAGGCCGGGCGCCCACCGCTGCAGGTGATGGTGGATTCTCTGCTGGCCCTGCACGCCGCCGCCCGGGCCCTGGCCGAGGACCGCCGGCGCTCGCCGACCGACGACCTCATGACCGCCCTGGTGCAGGCCGAGGTGGAGGGCGACCGCCTCACCGACGACGAGATCTGCGCCTTCTTCGTCCTGCTGTCGGTGGCGGGCAACGACACGACCCGCAACACCATCAGCCACGGCATGAAGGCGCTGTGCGACCATCCCGACCAGCGGGCCGCGCTGCTGGCGGACTTTGATGGGCGTATCGATACCGCCGTGGAGGAAATGGTGCGGTGGGCGACGCCGGTCATGACCTTCCGGCGCACCGCCACCCGCGACACCGAGCTGGCCGGCGTCCCCGTCGCCGGTGGCGACAAGGTGGTCATGTTCTACGCCTCGGCGAACCGGGACGAGCGGGCCTTCCCCGACCCCGGGCGCTTCGACGTCACCCGCCAACCCAACGAGCACGTGGGGTTCGGGGGTGGCGGTCCCCACTTCTGTATGGGCGCCTCGCTGGCCCGGCGCCAGCTCCGGGCCCTCTTCGGCGAGCTGCTCCGCCGGCTCCCCGACCTGGAGGTGGGTGAGCCCGAGTTCCTGCTCGGCAACTTCATCCATGGCGTGACGCGGATGCCGTGCCGATTTTCCCGGTAGGAAGAACTTCCCAGGAGGGTTTGATTCGCCTCTTAGTGAACTAATTACCACGTAGAGCGCGAATCTGTGTAGTTCTCCCCGGAGGCCAGACCACCATGCCCATCCTTCGCACCCTCGCGGCCCGCGCCGTGACCCTGGCCGTAGTGGGCCAGTCCCTGGCCGCGGTCGGCGCCGCCGCACCGGCCGGTGCGGCCACGACCCCGTTCACCCCTGTGGCCGATGCCCGCGTCCAGGAGGACCGGGCCGGAACGAACTTCGGGACGGCCACCACGCTGGTGGCCGACGGGTCGCCCCGTACGCAGAGCTTCCTGCGGTTCGACGTAGGCGGCCTCGACGGCGCCGCCACCCGGGCGGTGCTGCGCCTGTGGGCCACGGACAAGTCGTCCAACGGGCCTGAGGTCCGGGCCGTCACCGCGGGGTGGGACGAGGGCACGGTCACGTGGAACAACCGCCCCGGCATCGGCGCCACGGTGGTGGCGGACCTCGGGTCGGTCTCGGCCGGCCGGTGGGTCGACCTCGACGTGTCGGCCCTGGTGAGCGGGAACGGGACGGTTGACCTCGCCCTGGTGGGGGACTCCAATGACGGCACCGACTTCGCCTCCCGTGAGTCGTCCAATCGCCCGCAACTGCTGGTGGAGACGGGTGGGACACCGCCGCCGCCGCCCCCGCCCCCCCCGCCCCCCCCGCCGACGGGCGACGAGTCGTACGCCTTCGGCCTCATCGGGGACACGGGCTACAACAGCAGCAGCGTCAACAAGTTCCTCGCCGTGCGGGATGAGATGAACGACGCCGACCTGGCCTTTTCCGCTCACGTCGGTGACTTCAAGTACGGCCCGGACCCGTGCCCCGACAGCGTCTTTACGACCAACCGGGCCCGCTTCGACGGGTTCGACCACCCGCTCGTCTACACGCCGGGGGACAACGACTGGAAGGACTGCTCCAACAAGGTGGAGCGGCTCGCCTTCCTCCGGGATGTCTTCTTCTCCGACGACCAGTCGCGGGGCGACCCGTCGATGACTCTGCGGCAGCACTCGGACGAGATCCCCGAGAACGCCATGTGGCACCGCGGCCCCGTCACCTTCGTCACCCTCTCCACGGTGGGCTCGGACAACAACAGCGGCCAGGGTTCGGAGTTCGACCGGCGCAACGCGGTCAACCTGGCCTGGATGGAGGCAGCCTTCCTCTCCGCCCGGGAGCGGGGCAGCGAGGGAATCGTGATCCTCAGCCACGCCAACCCCGGGTTCCCGCCCGACGCCACCAGCCGGGCCACCAAGACGGGCTTCAAGTCCCACATGGAGAAGCTGCGCTCCGAGGTCCTGGCCTGGGGCAAGCCCGTCATCTACGTGCACGGCGACACCCACAACTTCCGGGTCGACCACCCCAAGGTCCTCGGCACAACCCTGCCCAACTTCACCCGGGTGGAGGTCTACGGCCCGTCCGACGAGCACTGGGTCCGGGTCGGCGTCGTCCCCGGCGACCCGGCGCTGTTCCGCATCAACGGCCGGTAGCTACCCGATGCGGCTGTCGCCCTCGCCCCAGTAGCGGTCGCGCAGGATGCGCTTGTAGAGCTTGCCGGTGGGAAGGCGGGGCAGGGCCTCCTCGAAGTCGACGCTCTTCGGGCACTTGTAGTGGCTGAGGCGCTCCCGGGCCCAGCCGATCAACTCCCGCTCCAGGTCGGATCCCGGCTCGACGCCGGCGCCGAGCTGGACGACCGCCTTGACCTCCTCGCCGAGATCCGGGTTGGGGACGCCGAAGACGGCGACGTCGTCGACCTTCGGATGGGCGATCAGGCAGTCCTCGATCTCCTGCGGGTAGATGTTCACGCCGCCGGAGATGATCATGAAGCTGGCCCGGTCGGTGAGGTAGAGGAACCCGTCCTCGTCGACCCGGCCCATGTCCGACAGCGTGGTCCAGTTCGTCTGCGTCGGATGCTGGGTGGACTTCGTCTGTCCGGGGTCCTTGTGGTACTCGAAGGGGGAGAAGGGCTGTTCGAAGTAGACGGTGCCGACCTCGCCGGTGGGCACCTCGCGGCCCTCCTCGTCGCAGATGTGGACTCTGCCGAATACGGGTTGCCCGACGCTGCCCCGGTGGGCCAGCCAGTCCTCGGGACCGCAGTAGGTGAGGCCGTTGAGTTCGGTGCCGCCGTAGTACTCGTAGACGATCGGGCCCCACCAGTTGAGCATCGCCTCCTTGACCGTCCGGGGGCAGGGGGCGGCGGCGTGGATGGCCATGCGGTGGCTCGAGAAATCGTGGCGGGTGCGCTCCTCCTCCGGCAGCTTCAGCATGCGGGAGAACATGGTCGGGACCCACTGGCTGGTGTTGACCCGGTAGCGCCCGATGGCGGCGAGGGCCTCGGCCGGGTCGAAGTGCTCCATCACCACGGTCGTGCCGCCCAGCGCCTGGACGGCGGTCGTGAAGCCGAGGGGGGCCGAGTGGTAGAGCGGAGCGGGGGAGAGATAGACGGTCTCGCTGCTCATGCGGAACAGCCCGCCGAGGAGGGCGGCGAAGGGCATGCCGTCATGGACGGACCCGCCGCTACTCGGTCGCCGGATGCCCTTCGGGCGGCCGGTGGTGCCGGAGCTGTAGAGCATGAACTCGCCCAGCGGTTCCTCGGCCAGGGGCGCCGGCGAGGCGGACGCGGCGGCGACCTCGTAGGCGTCGTAGCCGCCGATGGTGCCGCCCGCCATGAGCCGGATCCCGCAACGGGGAGCGAGGGCGGGGAGGCCGGCGGCGGCGGCGGCCAGCTTGGCCGACGTGATCAGGGCCCGGGCGTCGCAGTCGTCGACGATGTAGCCGGCCTCCTCGGCGGTGAGGTAGCGGTTGACCGTGGTGATCACGAGGCCTGATCGCAGCCCGGCCCAGATCACCTCGTGGAAGCGGGGGTTGTTCTCCATGAACAGGGCGATGTGGTCGCCGGCCCTCAAGCCTGCGCCGTGGAGCAGTTGGGCCAGCCGGTTCGAGCGCTCGTCGAGTTGGGCGTAGGTCACCGTCTCGCCCGAACCCGACATGATCACCGCCGGCCGCTCCGGCGTGGTCTGCGCCCAATGTCCCGGGTATCCCACGGCTCGTCCCCCTCGGATGGTGTCCGGCTCCCAGTTGGTTGAAGAGTACGTTGGCGCTGTGTTGAAGAATGAGTTGGGCCCCGCTCGGTGAGTGCACCGCTGGTGGCCGTGGCCGACGGGCCCGGCGCCCCCTGGACGACACCGTGGGAAGCCTGCGTCGACCCCGCGGCGTCCGAGCCGGTGAGCCTGCTCGTCGGCTGGATGGTCGAGCCCTCGCCGTGGCTCGACAAGCTCTCGACCCGGCCGGCCGGGTCCGTTTCGAGCGTCCACGCCGGCCGGGAGCTGACGGCGGCGATCAACGCGGGCCGGGTGCGGTACGTGCCGGTGCGCCTCTCGGCGGTTCCCCGGCTCCTGAGCGGTCGGTTCCGGCCCGATGTGGCCGTCGTCTCCGGCCGGCCCGTGGCGGGCGGCTACGTCTTCGGGGCCGCCGTCGGATGGGCCTACGCCGCCGCCCGGTGCGCCCGCTCCGTGGTGGTGGAGCTCAACCCGGAGGCTCCGCCCTACGACGCCCCGACGATCCCCGGTCACGTCGTGAGTGTGGTCGAGTCGCCGCGTCCGCCCGCCCTGGCCCGGCTACGGCCCCCCGACCCGGCCGAGCTCGTCATCGCCGAGCTGGTCGCCTCGCTCGTGCCTGCCCGGGCCACCATCCAGTACGGCCCGGGGTCCGGCGCGGAAGCGATCATCGACGCTCTCCAGGTTCCGGTCCACGTCCATTCGGGTTCGGTCAACGACGCCCTCGTCCGCCTGGCGTGCCGGGGCCTCCTCGCCGGCCGGGCCGAAGCGGCCTACGCCTGGGGCACCGCCTCGCTGGCGCAGCTGAGCTCGTCGGGCGACCTGCGCCTACTCCCGGTGGAGGCGACGCACTCGGCCGGCCGGCTGGCCGCCACTCCCCGGTTCGTGGCCATCAACACGGCACTCGAAGTGGGCCTGGACGGATCGGTGAACATCGAGCGGATCGGCGGCCGCCTCGTATCCGGGATCGGCGGCCACTCCGACTTCTGTGGCGGGGCCGCCCGCTCCGACGGCGGCCTGTCGATCATCGCCGTCGCCGCCACCCGCCACGGCGCCTCCACCATCGTCCCCCGTCCGGAAGTGGTGTCCACGCCCCGCAGCGACATCGACATCGTGGTCACCGAACACGGCATCGCCGACCTGCGAGGGCTCGACGACGAGGGCCGCCGGTCGCGCCTGCTGGCCGTGGCCGCCCCCCAGTTCCGGGACGGGCTCGCGGCCGTCTAGAGCGCTACGGCTTGCGGCGTAGCCTCCGCAGGAAGCCCGGCGAACGAAGGCCGGCGAACAACAGGCCCCGCTCCTTCAAGAGCGTCTCGATCTCCGCTTCGATGGCCAGGCGCTCCGGTTCCGGCGGATGCTCGGCCAGGCGGGCCCGGAGGAACTTCAGCCGCTCGGTGATCCACCGCTCGCCGTTGACAACCGCCATCAGTCCTCCGGCTCCCGGGCGTCGTCGTGGTCCACTTCTAAGCGCACCTCCGTCGTCTCCCCCCAGTCTTCCAGATCGGGGATTGCCCGACGCGGGTGCAAAGCTTGCGTTTCATGAAGGTGATCCGCGCCCATGAGTTCGGCCCTCCCTCGGTGATGCGCCTGGAGGAGGTTTCGGACGTCGAACCGGGCCCCGGCGAGGTGGTGGTCGACGCCCGGGCCATCGGGGTGAACCCGGTCGACACCTACATCCGGGCCGGGACCTACGCGGTCCTGCCGGAGCTGCCGTTCAGCCCGGGCAACGACGCCGCCGGTGTGGTGCGGGCGGTGGGGGCCGGGGTGGACGGGGTTGCCCCCGGCGACCGCGTCTACATCACCGGCACGACCGACGTCGGCTCCATCGGCGCGTACCGGGAGCAGACGGTGTCCCGGGCGTCGCAGGTGATTGCGCTTCCGGAGGGCGTGTCCTTCGCCCAGGGCGCGGCGATCGGTGTGCCCTACGCCACCGCCTGGGTCGCCCTCTTCGTGAAGGCGCAGGCCCAGCCGGCCGAGACGGTCCTCGTCCACGGGGCCAGCGGTGGCGTCGGCACCGCCGCAGTGCAGCTGGCCAAGGCGGCGGGCCTGACCGTCATCGGTACGGGCGGCACCAAGGAGGGCCGGGCTCTCGTCGGCGAACAGGGCGCCGACCACGTGCTCGACCATTCGCAGCCGGGCTACCTCGACGCCGTCGCCGAACTGACCGGCGGGCGTGGCGTCGAGATCGTAGTGGAGCACCTGGCCAACGTGAACCTGGTCGCCGATCTCGGCGCGATCGCCACGCGGGGCCGGATCGTCGTCGTCGGGAACCGGGGCACGATCGAGCTCAACCCGCGGGCGGCCATGGCCAAAGACGCCGCCATCTACGGCATGCAGCTCTGGAACTCCACTCCCGAGGAGCTCGTCCGGGCCCACGCTGCCATCCGCGCCGGCCTGGCCAACGGCACCCTGCGCCCCGTCATCGGCCGGGAACTGCCCCTAGCCGAGGCGGCCCGGGCCCACGAGGCCGTCCTCGAACCCGGCGCCTACGGCAAGATCGTGCTCGTGCCTTGATGTAGCGCATCGAGCTCGGTCTGGCGGCCGAAAGGCGAAGCGCAACGAAGTCGGACCACCGGACGCGAACGGCACAACATGATCGATCTCCAACCCTTGGCGCACGTCGCATCCCGGGACGACACAGGTCGGGTCCCGGGCCTCCAAGGCGGTGCGCAGCCGGGCCGGGATCGTCCGCCCCATGTGGGAGACGGCCTTGACGTCGGTCCCGTCGACCAGCACGGCTTTGAGGAACGAGTCCTCAGCCCATTCCCGGGCCACGCTCACCGGGATCGGCCCGACCCCGGGCACCTCGCAGATCTCCCCGGGCTCGAGGTGGCCCGGGCGTCGAGCCGGACCGCACCGTCGGTGTCGGTCCAGCTCCGCAGGTAGCGGGTCTTCCGGATCCGTTCCTGCCGCTCGTCCTCATCGACACCGGCCGCCGTGACCCGCCGGCACTTGTCCCGCAGTTCGGTCATGGTCTTCTTCTGGGAGTCGGCCAGCAACCCGGCTTCGGCTTCGGGGGAGGCCTCGGCGGCGTGGCTGATCTCCTTGGCCTGCGCCTCGGTGAGCTGCCCTGACCGGAACATCTCGGAGGTGGCCGGCAGGTCCTCCATCCGCTTGGCCGTCTCCAACGTCGCGGTCGCCTGCCCGGTCGTCGTCCCCGTCTTGGCCGCCATCCACGACGCCGCGGAACGGAACCCTTCCTGGCGCCACACCTGCGTCGCCTCCACCCGCCGGGCGGCCACCGCCTTCCCGGCCACCCCCAGCCGCTCAATCCGCGCGAAGACCTGCATGCAACCTTTCGACCTCGGTGCCGTGTCGCCCTGGCCACAAGCAACGCCGGCAATCCCGATCTGTCGCCACCAGAGGGAGTCGGCCGATCCTGGTCGCGAAAGGCAGCAAGGCAATCCACGGCCAGCGGAGGCGATCACCGAGCATCGGTATGGGACAGAGGCCGTCGGATGTTTCCGAGGCACGCCCAGTCACGAATACTATGAACGTGATGCCTACCGCCGAGGTGTATCACGATCGCTGGATCCGCTGCACCGACACGGAGCTCGTGATCCGCGGCTACTACTTCCCGTTTGGACAAGAGAAGCGGATCCCGTACGACACGATCAGGGACGTCGCCACGGTGGAGATGGGCGTGTTCAGCGGGAAGGGACGGCTGTGGGGAACGGCATCGCCTCGTTACTGGGCTCACCTCGATCTTCGCCGACCGCGAAAGAGCACCGCGCTCGTGCTGGACATCGGGCGCCGCGTAAAGCCCTTCATCACACCCGACGATCCATCTCGTGTCCGCGACATCGTCGAGTCGTTCCGAGCGTGATTGAGCCGACTCCTCCGCCGGCTTCGATCCGACCGGACCCCATAGCCGCACGCTCAACCGGCGTTCTGTGGCACCCGTGTGATGACCGTCGGAGGAGTGGTCAGGGACACCGCGACCGACCTCAGGATCACGGACAAGGATCGTGCTGAGGGCCTCCCCCATGCGGCGAGCCGTCGACGTCGATCGCTACGCGCAGCCTCGCCCGCGGCCGTGACCGCGCGGTCCATTTGGGAATGCCCAACGTCTGAGGGTCTTTCCGAGCGATCCAGCACGGATGCACCTGACCGCTCGGATGGGGCTGGGCTTCCTGACGCCTCCTGCGGCAGCGCAAGCTGCGCCGCGGCAGCGCATCTCCTGAGGCCGAACCAACGGCTCAGCTGGCAACGCGTAGCCAGATGTTCGTCGAGCGCACCGTGTGGGTCAGGCGGAGGCGTTCGAGCTTGACATTGGTCCCGCCCGGGCAGTCGAACAGCCGGACGCCGTCGCCGAGCAGGACGGGCGCGATGAGCACGAGGATCTCGTCGAGCGCACCGGCGTCGAGGCACTGATGAGCGGTGTCGGCGCCAAGGACGTTGACGTACTTGTCGCCGGCGACGGCCTTCGCCGCCGCTATGCCGCTGTCGAGGTCACCGACGAAGGTGACACCCGGCACCGGCGTGTCCGGCACGTGGTGTGTAAGCACGAACTGCGGTCCGGTCCACCCCCCGCCAAACGGTTTGCCTTCCTTGGCTGCGTCGCCCTTGTGCGGATCGTCGCCGCGGAAGGTGCGGTTGCCGACGAGAAGCGCTCCGATGTTGGCGATGAGCTCGTCCACCGTCGGGTCGGGCCCGAGATGCTCGGTCAACCAGGACATGTCGCCGCCGTGGCCGGCGATGAAGCCGTCCAGCGACATAGTGACCGAGTACAGCAGCTTCCCCACGATCTACCTCCGTCGAAATCGGTCTTGGTTGCCCCCTGTCGAGACGGCGAGTCTCCCGCAAACTCATCGGCGCGTCGGTTGCAACGCTGTGGGCAGGGCGAATGCCGGGAACAGGTCGGGCTTCGCCCGCCTTCGCTGAATCGGCCACCGGGTCCGTTCCTTCCGTCGCGCGCAGACTCGATGCCGGGAGGTGCCCCAGAACGCGTGGTCCTCGCCTCGGGAAGACTGCGGCAGAAGTGCCGCTCGACGGTCGAGCCGCGGCCCGTCCCGGCGGCGCAGAATAGGGCGGCCCATCGGGTCAAACGAGGTTCGCGGGCGGCGGCGGGCGGCGAGCACGCGCTCCCGCTGGACCAGCAGCAACGTCACGCAGGTGGCACTCGTACTCAAGTGGTGACCACGTCTCCGGCTGCCGCCTGGTATGCAGGTAATACGTGGCGTCGGTCAACAGGCCGACCAGTTCTGCGGCACCATCGACGATGGCCAGGCGGGCCGTGGTCGCGCCACCCAGGCGGTGTTCGAACCCACACTCATCGCCGCGTTCCACGGCTGCAGGATAAGCGTCGACCCCGGAGCTGACCATCGACCAGCCTCCGGGGCCGCAGCCGGGCTCAGAGCTTCTTGACCTCAGCGTGAATCGGCGTGCCCTGCAGGACGTTCTGGGTGACGGGGGACCCGTTCTCGGCGGCGAGGCGGATCTCTTCGAGGATGGCGGGATCGGCGTCCGAGTCCACCTCCACGGTGTACGAGATGTTCAGGAAGCCGGGCGGAATACTCGGGTCGAGCGCCATGTAGCCCTGGAGGTCGTAGGCGCCTTTCGTCTCGATGCGCAGCGACCGGAAGTCGACCCCCCGTCGGTTCGCATGGGTGACCCACCCGATTTGCAGGCACGTACCCACCGCCGCCAGCAAGAGCTCCATGGGGTCGATGGCCTGGTCTGTTCCGCCCAGAGGAGCGGGCTCGTCGGTCTCGATCGTGAAGGAGCGAGCGGTGGTCCGGGCGGCCGCACCGTCCATCCATTCGGTGACCGTGGTGAAGGTGCCTTGTCCGACTTTGGGGTCGTTGCGGATGGCTTCCTTCGTCTGATCAAAGGTCGCCATGTCCAGGCTGAAGCAGCTGCGGGTCATGTTCCTCCTTGGCGTGTCTCGATGAACCCCTTCACCGGCGTGGCGTTCCTCACGTTGTCGAACATCGGCGAGGTGGCTTCGACGCCGGCCCTGACCTCCTCCAACGTCTGCCGCGGCGCATCGCTGTCGACATGGACCGTGTATTCGATGGTTTGGAAACCCGGTCTGACATCACCGCCTAGAGCCAGGTAACCCTGCAGGTCGTAGGAGCCGGTGACCCGAACTTCCAGGCTTCGGTACTCGATGCCGCGTTGTACGGCTTGGGTGACCCAGCCCACGGTGATGCAGGTCCCGACGGCGGCGAGCACGAGCTCCATCGGGTCCACGGCGGCGTCGGTGCCCCCCAGGGGTTTCGGCTCGTCGGTTTGCAGGACGAAGGAGCGGGCCGTCGTGCGGGCTCGTGCCCCGTCCTCCCACGTCGTCACCGTGGTGAAGGAGGCAACCCCGATGTTGGGATCGGCAGCGACGGCCGCCCGGGTGGCCTCGAAGGCCGACAGGTCGACGGTGGAACGCCTCTTCGGCACGCTCTGCCTCATTTGTCCGGACGAATCAGGTGGGCAGTGTACTCTTCCCGAAGGTGTTGTCCAGCGCCGGGAGCACCGCTTCCGAATGAACGAAGAAGGCCACGATCCCGGAACCGGCGAGTCGCGATCGCGCCTATGGGCGACCGTCCTCGCCGATCTCCGTGTCCGGCTGGTCAACGGGGAGTTCACCGAGCGCTTCCCGACCGACCGGGAGCTCACCGCTCACTATGGGGTGAGTCGACACACGGCCCGGGAGGCCGTGCGGCGGCTCGATGTCGTCGATCGGCGTCCTCGATTGGGTGGTCGTATCCGCAGGCCGCCGAGCGCGTTGGAGAACCTCGGGGTGACACTCCGTGCCCTGGGTATCGAGTTGACGCTGACCGAGACCGCCCGGGGACGGCACCGTTCCGGCCCCATCGCGACAGCCCTCAGGACGAGCCCGACCAAGTCCCTGGATGTCGTGGTCCAGGTCCTGCTCGCCGACGAGGAACCACTGCTCGTGTCCGAGCTCTGGCTGGCGCCGGGCCGTCCGCTCGAGGTGACCGATGTCGCGCCTCTGCTGGGCCTGCGGGCCGGATCGGACAGCGTCCTGGTCGCGGACGAGTCCGTGCTGCCGGCGGTGGCCACGAGCGAAGCCTGCGCGGCCCTGAATCTGCCCGACGGTGCCGCCGTCTTCTGCGTCGAACAGCTCGTCGAAGCCAGTGGGCAGCCCGCCGGCTGGCATCGTGTGCACGTCCGACCCGAGCGGTATCGCTGTGTCGTGCGCTGGGACCCATCGTCGGCCGGCTGATGTGCCCGCGCCTCCAGCGTGGTCAGCGCGGTCGCCTGCAGCGGCGGTGAGCCGAGTGCACAGGCGCGCCTCCAGAAGCTCGTGAAGTTCCTCGTCAGCGACCAGTCAGCCGAGTTCAGCGGACGGGTCGAGCGCAGAGGTCGCCCAAGTGCTCGCCAGCCTCGCCCCTCTGGATCTGGCGAACCATCCCGTGCACCAAGGCCGCGACGTCAGCGACGACGACATCTTCGCCTTCGTCGACGGGCTCGTGCGCTACTCGCCGGCCCCGGCCTGACCAATGCCGAGAAGGCAGGTGCCGGGCACGAGCGGAGCGCACCATCACAGATGGTCACTCGCCGGCCAGCCCGAGTGCCCGAGTTCTGATCCGTCCTCGCTGCCGGGTCCGTGGGCTACCTGCTCGTTCGTGATCCGTCCGGTATCGCTCTCAGCCGGCGTTCGGGGATGGTCTTGGACTGCGCAGCGAGAGGCATCTTGGACGACGCAGGATGGGCGTGCCGAGTGGCGCGTCGCGTCAGCGGGCCGCCCGTCGCGTCAGGAAACGCTACGGCCACGATCGGGTAGCGTTGCGAGGTCTGCCGCTGAAGGGTCACCCTGGTGAGAACGCGGTTCTGCGTGCTGGTGGTGCTCTGCCTGGTCACCGTCGCCTGCGGCGGGGGCCAGAACCGGGGTGATGGGGTTGGGAAGGGCGCCCCGAGCGGCCCCGGAGTCAGTGACACCGAGATCCGGCTGGGCGTCTTGACCGACGAGTCCGGGCCGAGAAAGGCCATCGGCCTGCTGAGGCTACGGGCGGCCCGCGTGTTCTTTCAGGCACTCAACGACGATGGTGGCATCAAGGGGCGCCGAGTCCACCTGGTCTTCGCCGATCACCAGTTCAGCCGGGAGATCGCGACCCAGAAGTACCTGGAGATGAGGGAGTCGGTCCTCATGTTCGAGCAGATCTACCCGGTCGCGTTCTTCAAGGACGAGTTGGCCCGGGACGGGGTGCTCGCGAGTCCGGTCGCCCGGTACTCGAGCCTGGCCGGGGACCGCCATCTGGTGATGACCGGTACGCCATACCGGGTGGAGATGTCCAACGCCGTCGACTGGCTCGCCGGCACTCTCGCCAACCCGAAAGGAACCAAGATCGCGGCGGTGACTCAGGCAGATGACTACGGCGCCGACGCTCTCGCCGGGATCGAGGAGGCGGCCAGGACCCATGGTTTCGATCTGGTGACCAGGCTGACCTACCAGCCGGCGGATCATGACTTGTCCAGTCAAGTGACGGCCCTCAAAGAGTCCGGGGTCGACTATGTCTTCATGACCACGACGTCGCGCGTCACCGGCAAGATCGTCGAGGGGTGCGCCAACATCGGGTTCGCACCCAGCTTCATCGGGAACACCTTTTCCTTCGATCCTCAGATCATCATTGAGAATCCGGCGCTGAAACCCCTGTTCGAGAAGGCCTGGAAGACGTCGGGGGCCTTCGCCCATTGGGGCGAGGACGTGCCCGGCATGAAGAAGATGCTCGACGCCATCGGGCGGTACGCCCCCGACCAGAAGCCGGACCCGTTCTTCGTCCAGGGCTGGGTCCAGGCAGGCATCGTGGCCGAGATCCTGAGGCGGGCAGACGCAGAAGACGACCTGACCAGGCCGGGAGTGATCAGAGCGTTGGACAGCATGGCGGACGTCGATCTGGGGGGACTGTCGCCCCGCCTCTCCTATGGCAGAGATCCCCTCGGTCGGCCGCCTTCACGCCAAACGCGGATCTTCGAGACGTCGGTGGACAACCCCCGTTACCCGGACATGCTCAAGCCGATCACCGACTTCTCCGCCGGTGAGACCGCCGAGGCCCCGACCGTCCGAGGGACGACCTCGCAGTCGCGTTGATTGGCTCCAGCTTGCGAGCAAGTCGCTCCAAGCGTTCTGGGCAAGTCGGAATCAGCTAGGCCGGTGGGCACACCCCGGCTCTGAGGACGTGGTCGCAATGTCGGCCACACCCAGCAGGCGGTCACCCTGCGAGCAATGTTTGCAGCCCTACTTGGCGGATATGGCGTCGCACGCGCGCCGAAGTGCCTGATGGAGGATCTGGTTAACGGTGCGGCTCTGGTCGTAGCGCCGGCGCTTCTGCCGATCGCCGATTCGGGACGTGTTCCTGGTGGGCTCCTTCTGCCCCGCAGAGCGTCAGTCTGTCGTGCCCCCGGACCGGCGGTAGTGGTCACTTGGTGACGAGGGTGTTCCCACCAAGTATCATGTCGGTATGGGTGAAGT
>CAZCVW010000007.1:17478-28469 GCA_964502185.1 uncultured Burkholderiales bacterium | reverse complement strand
GGGTGCGCTGGCTGGCCGTGTTCGGCGGCGGGGCCTCGGGGGCGGGCGCCTTCCTTGGTGCCGGCGTGGCCGACGCCGCCGGCGCCGAGGGGCCACCCAAGCCGTGGACGGAGATGACCACGGACGAGCGCGAGGCCGCCATCAACGACATCTTGGAGCGGTGGAAGGGCAACCGCCCCGACCACACCCCGGAGCAACTGCAGCGCTTCCTCGAGGGCCTCCACGCCCGCGACGCGACGTGGTGGGACACGACCATGGGCTTCGCGTCCGACTTCTGGTCGGCCTACAAGGAGGATGTCGCCTCCGGCTGCCAGGCGGCCGGGATGTGGGAGACGGTGGTCGGCGGGTGGGAGGGGTTCACGGGCGCCGCCGGAACCACGTGGGACCAGCTGAAGGCGAGCCCCGAGTTCCTCCAGAACCTGGCCTCGGCCTACTGGGACGACGTCTCCTCCGGCGAGCAGCTCGAGCGCATGAAGTCGATCCTGGCCATGGGCGACGAGTACATCCGGATGGCCGGCGAGTTCTACGGGATGAGCCAGGAGGAGCGGGCCGCCGCCTACGACAAGTTCGGCAAGGAGAGCGTCGACGGCTTCGTGCGCACGATGCGGGACTTCGACCAGGCCCTGCAGGGCAAGGACCCCGACGAGATCCGCCGGGCGATCGGCCAGCTGGCCGGGGCGGCAGAGTTCGAGGCATTGTCCGGCGGCCTCCTCGACAAAGGGATCAAGGTGGTGCGTTCGGGCGGCCTGATCGACGACCTCGTGCCCCCGACGGGACCGGGCCGGGCCGACATCCTCTACGGCCCTGAGGGTACGGCGCTCACCCCCGACGACCTCGTCAAGGTCGGCGTCGACCCGAAGCGGGCCGAGGCCCTGATCGAGGAGATGAAGCGGACCGGCGGCGAGGTGTGGCTCAAGCCGGGATCGGAGGACGCCGTCGCCTGGCGGGAGCAGGGGGCGGCAGGAAAGCCCGAGTGGATGAAGTCCAAGAGCGGCAGCCCCTATGACGAGTACATCGGCCTGGGCCAGTCCGGCGACTCGGGCCTGGTGCGCTACGGCGTGCCCGACCCGCCGGCCAAGCCGCCCGGCATGAGCGACGCCCAGTGGCAGGAGACGCTGCCCGAAGTCGAGTCCCATTACGCGGCGCGCCTGCAGGAGTACCACGACATGGCGGCGGTGATGAACAAGGCGCAGAGCGAGGGCATGACGATGATGATCGACGGCGTCGAGCAGCACGTGCGCGTCGACTGGAAGGGCGGCGGCACCCTCCCCAACGGGCAGAGCTTCGGCGACGGCGTCGTCTACGCCATCACTGACGACGGCCGCAAGATCCCCGTCGCCGGCGACGTCGACATCTTCACCTACAAGGGCCCGGGCAGCCTCGACCAGGCGCTGCCGGGAATCCAGCGGGCCGACCCTGGCGTCGTCCACCACGCCGACACGCCCAACTGGCAGCCGGCCGATCCCAAGCTGCAGAAAGTGCGGGACGGCATCGTGCACGGCGCCTCGACCGACAACCCCAACGCTCAGAACCTGATCCGGATCAGCGGCGAGGGTATCGAGACGGTGCGCTGGCCCGGGCCGGCGCAGTAGGACCGGGAGCGCGATGACGACGTCACCCTTCAGCGACAGCAACCGGCGCAGGCTGGTCAACCGCCGCCGGGCGGCGGTGGCCGCCGGCGACCACGCCGCCCAGGCCGAGGCCGAGCAGGCCTACGTCGCCGCACTACCCCGCGTGGCGCTGGCGCGCTGCCCGTTCACCGGCGCCATCGTCCGCCACTCCCTCGACGACCGGGGCATCGATGGACCGTGGTGGGACTACCTCACCCCGGTGCGGCCCGCCGCTGAGGACGGCCTGCCCGAGACGGTCTTCGCCGTCACCGGGGCCCTCGTGGTCGGCGGCGAACCGGTCGTCACCGACCACCTGGTGAAGGGCGGCCCGGAGGCCCCGTTCGTGGTGCCCCGGCTGCTCGAACGGCTGGAGATGCGAGCCGTCATCAGCCAGGTGAGGATCGGCGACCAGCCCGGCCACGTCGTCGTCTACTTCGCCCAGCCGATGGTGCACGGCGTCACCCGGTTCAACACGTGGGGCGCCAACGTGTACTGGTACCGGGCTCCGGACGGTCGCTGGGGCTGGGACAACAACTACGAGGACGCCGAGGTGATCGACTTCGACCTCGCCCCCTGGATCGAGGCGGGCAAGCTCGCCTGGGTCGCGCCGGGCGACGCCGACCTCGCCCTCCGCGCCGAGGCCGGCGGCTGCCCGTACCTGGGCCGCCCCGGTCGGCGGACGTTCGTACGGGTGCAGTTCGGCGAGGTGTGGGAGCCCGACCCCGCCCCAGCCCCGGCCGAACCTGAGCTTTGAGCCCTGCGACCTTCAGGTCCGTTTCAGGCCGGGTTCTGTTCGGTGATGGTGCCCTGGCCCCGGATCGACGCCTTGGTGACCGGGGTGACGAAGCAGTTCCCCTCCTCCGGCTGCACCTCGATCGTGCCTGAGAATCCGTTGCCGGAAAACTCGCCCGGGGGACCGCCGACAAGAGCCCCGAGCAGACCGAAGGAAAACGAAAAGACGTTCGATCGCTTTCCCTCGCCCTGGGCGGTCGGGAACGTGAACGAGAACCGCCCCTCGCCCTCACCGTCGAGGCAGGTGTCGGAATCCCGGGTGCCGTAACGGCCGGTCACCCCGAGCGTCCCGGGCCCGGTTGGCCGGACGCCCCGCACGATCCCGTCGCAGGTCACGGTGCCGGTTTCGCCGTCCGAGGTGAACTCCCCGGAGGACGGGACGAACGACAGCCCGGGCGACAGCGACACGACGACGGAGAACTCGCAGTGCGTGGGGGGCTCCGCCGCCGACGCCGGGAGGGCGGCCGCGGTCGTTGCGAACACCATCGCCATCGCCACGGCCAGCGCCATGTTCGTCATGCCGCCACAGTACCCGCCGGCGCGATGCGATCCATCCTGGTGCGCCATCCTGTTGGTCAGATGACACATTGCCGGTACGCCGTCCGGCGAAGCTCAGGCGGAACCGCGACGGGCTTTCCGCTCAGGCTGCGTCGAGCAGCGCTGGACGACCTCCCGGGCCCGAGCCTGGTCGATGCCGTGGCGGGCCAGGATCCGGCCGGCGACCCCTTCGGGCACCCGGAGGAACCGAGGAGGAGGTGCTCGGTGTCGATGGAGCCGTGACACAGCTCGGAAGCGGCGCCCTGGGCGTGTACGACCGACATCCGGGCGGGTGCCGTGAAGCGGGCGAAGAAGGGTGCGCCTCCGCCCGGGCGCCGGAGGTCCGGCAGCAGGGCCAGCAGCCGGCGGGCCGCCGACTCAGGGGCGGTGTGGCGTTGCTGGGTCGAGCGGGGTGATAACGGCCACGCCGTGGAGGACGGCCGCTTCCGTCAGGCGCTCGTCGTAGGTCACCACCCCGTCGAGCTCATCCGCCAGGGTGAGCGCGGCGGCGAGGTGAAGGGCGTCGAGGCCGCGCAGGATGGCCGGGTCGAGCTCCGCGGCCCGTTCGAAGATCCCGGTGGGCAGGGAGATCAGCGTCACAGCATCCAAACGGCGCCGCGCCTCGGCCAGCGCATCCACGGAGTACCGGCGCGCCGCCCGGAGCGCCTCGGTCCTGAGCAGGTCGGAGGAGAACACCTCGGAGTCGTTCCGCTCGACCCAGGCCAGCATCGACGCCGAATGCTCCTCCTCGACGACGAGCTTCAAGAACGCGGAGGTGTCGAGGTAGACGGCCACCGATCAGCGTTCGCCGGCTCTGGCCTCCGCCAGCAGATCACCCAGCGACGGCGCCCCCGGCTTACGCGCCAACGGCGGCGGGAGATCCCGAAGGCCCCGGCGCGCCGGGCGAGCAAGCCCCGCCCGGATCAGGGCCGCCAGCCGGCTCTCCGCCAAAGGGACGATCTGGGCCACCGGCCGCCCACGATCGGTGATCTCGATGATTTCTCCGGCCGCCGCCCGGGACACCACAGCCGACGCGTTCTGCTGCAGCGCCCGCACACCGACCTGGTCAGCCATGTGCGTCATTGTAGCACATACCCGCGCCTCACCGGGGTGTGGCCGGAGCGAGCCGTCCCCCGTCGCTCTGTCCGTCCCGGCCGAACTCGCCCGGGGATCGCCGCGCGGTGAAGCTGAGCCGGAACCGGAGCACGGCGGCCCACAGCGCCGTGGCGCCGGCGATGTGGACAGCGACCAGCAGGGCGGGTACATCGCTGAAGTACTGGACGTAGCCGACCGCGGCTTGGGCGACCATCACCGTCAGCAGCACGCCGCCCCGGCTCTGCACCTCGGTGGCGGCCCGCTCGCGCCGAGCCCGCCAGAGGACGACGAGCGTGAGGCTGATCAGCAGCCAGACGGCGATCCCGTGGAACCGGGCGACGTCCGGGACGGCGAACGGCAGCCGTTCCACGAACTGGCCTTCGTGGCTGCCGGCATGGGGTCCGGCGCCGGTGACGACGGTCCCCAGGAAGATCGTGACGGCGGCCCAGGCCACGAGCCAGGAGCTCAACTGCCTGGTGGTCGGGGGCACGTCGGGATCGCCGCCGGCCGCCGGCACCGGCTCCGAGTCGTCGGGCCAGGCCGCCCGGTGGTGGAGGACGACGGCATTGGCCACCAGCAGCATCGAGAGCGCGAAGTGGCCCATGACGAGCGGCGGGTAGAGGTCGAAGAGGACCACCAGGCCGCCGAGGACGATCTGGCCGACGACGCCGAGCACCAACCCGATCGCCAGCCGCACCAGATCGCGCCGCCGGGGCCGGCGCAGCAGAGCCGCCAGGACGGCCACGATGACCAGGACCGACACCAGGCCGGTGACCATCCGGTTCACGAACTCGATCAGGGCGTGGTACTCCCGCGGGGCGACGATCCGGCCCTCGGCGCAGGTCGGCCAGTCGGGACAGCCCAGCCCGGAGCCGGTCACGCGCACGGCGCCACCCGTGACCACGATGAAGCACAGGGCGATCAGGGCGAGGAAGGTGACCCGGTGGTAGAGGGCGGGAGACATGGCGAATCGGGAAGGCACGACCCCCACACCTTATTGGGCCACGATGACGTCGAGCGTCCAGTCGGGGTGGTCGCTCTGGATGCGCTCGAGGCGGTAGGGGTTCTCGAACAGGGCGAGGAGCGCGCCGTCGGTGCGGGCCATGACCCGGACGCCGATCGTGCCCCGGAGGTGCTCGGCGGTGGCGGCGTCCGTACGGCGGGCCAGCTTGTGGGGGGTGGGCGACAACTCGGTCGGGGCGCCGTACTCGTGCTCGAGACGATGCGTCACCACCTCGAACTGCATGGCCCCCACCGCGGCCAGGATCGGAGCGGCGTCGCCCGTGCGATCGTCGCGCAGCACCTGGATCGCCCCCTCCTCCTCCAACTGGGCCAAGCCCCGCCGGAACTGCTTGAACCGGGAGGTGTCACGCGGTCGGGCCTGGGCGAAGAGTTCGGGGGCGAAGCTGGGGATCGCCGGGTAGGTGACGGGTTCGTCGAGGTAGAGCGTGTCGCCGATCCGCAGGTCGGTGGCGTTGACCAGGCCGACCACGTCGCCGGGATACGCCTCGTCGATCGTGTCCCGCTCGGCGCCGAACACCGAAGCGGCGTACTTGGTGGCGAAGGGCCGGCCGCTGGCCGCCCGCGTCACCGTCATACCCCGCTCGAAGCGGCCGGAACACACGCGCACGAACGCCATCCGGTCCCGGTGGTACGGGTCCATGTTGGCCTGGACCTTGAACACAAAGGCGGAGAACGGGGCGTCGAGCGGACGCCGGAGCCCTTCCCGGTCGGTCCTCGCAGACGGCCCGGGGGCGAGATCCACCACGGCGTCCAGAAGGTGGCTGACGCCGAAGTTGGTCAGCGCGGAGCCGACGAAGAGCGGGCTCGACTCTCCGGCCAGGAACGACTTCAGGTCCACGTCGGCGCCGACGGCGTCGAGCAGGGCGCACTCCTCGAGGGCATGGGCGAAGGCCGGACCCTCTTCGGCGGCCGCCCGCTCCGGGTCGATGCTCTCCTCCAGGGCGGCGGTGGAGCCCCGGGCCGTGCGCGCGTAGCGCACGAACTGCCCGCTCCGGCGGTCGACGACTCCCCGGAAGTCGCCTTGGGTCCCGACCGGCCAGGTCGCCGGGGTAGGGCGAAGGCCGATCTGCTCCTCGATCTCGTCGAGCAGTTCGAGGGGCTCTCGCCCGGGCCGGTCGTACTTGTTCAAGAAGGTGATCACGGGGACGTTGCGGGCCCGGCAGACCTGGAACAGCTTGAGCGTCTGGGCCTCGACACCCTTGGCCGCGTCGAGCACCATCACCGCCGCGTCGGCCGCGGCCAGCACCCGGTAGGTGTCCTCCGAGAAGTCGCGGTGGCCTGGCGTGTCGAGCAGGTTCATGACGTGCCCGCGGTAGGAGAACTGCAGCGCCGTCGACGTGATCGAGATCCCCCGCTGCTGCTCGAGGGCCATCCAGTCGGACGTGGCCGCGCGCCGGCCGGCCCGGGCCTTCACCGCCCCCGCCTCGGCCACCGCTCCGGCGTAGAGCAGGAACTTCTCCGTGAGGGTGGTCTTGCCCGCGTCGGGATGGCTGATGATGGCGAAGGTCCTCCGCCGGGCGGCCTCGGCTTCGATCAGACCTCCATCACCACCGGAACGATCATCGGGCGCCGGCGGGTGCGGTCGCTCACGAACTTGCCGAGGGTCTTGCGGACGGTGCGCCGGACGGTCTCGAAGTCGTGGGCGCCGTCGGCCGCCGCTTCCAGGGCCTTGAGAACAACCGCCCGGGCCTCGTCGAGGAGCGGTTCGGCGTCGGGGGCGTGGATCCAGCCCCGGGTGATGATCTCCGGCCCGGAGAGCACCTCGCCGCTCTTGGCGTCGATGGTCACGACGACCACCACGACGCCCTCCTCGGCCAGCGCCCGGCGGTCGCGCAGGACCCCGCTGCCCACGTCGCCGACGACGCCGTCGACGTAGAGATACCCGGCGGGCACCTCACCGGCGAACTCCACCGTGCCCTCGGGAGTCAGTTCAACGACGTCGCCGTCTTCGCAGAGCAGCACGTTGTCGGCCGGCACGCCCATGGTCATGGCGAGGTCGGCGTGGTGGCGCAGATGGCGGTACTCTCCGTGGACGGGCACGAAGTAGTCCGGGCGGGTGATCGACAGCAGCATCTTGAGTTCGCCCTGCTTGGCGTGGCCCGAAGCGTGCACGGCGGCCAGCCCGGAGTGGATCACCTTGGCGCCCCGGCGGGTGAGCCCGTCGATCACCTTGCCGACGCTCGTCTCGTTGCCGGGGATGGCGTGGCTGGAGAGGATGACGAGGTCGCCCTCGCCGACGCTGAGCCAGCGACTCTCGCCCGACGCCATCAGGGAGAGGGCCGACATCGGTTCGCCCTGGCTGCCGGTCGACAGGACGAGCAGGCGCCCCGGTTCGATGTTCTTGGCTTCGGCGATGTCGATGATCCCGCTGGCGGCCACTTCGAGCAGGCCCATCTCCCGGCCGATGGCGACGATGCGGGCCATCGAGCGGCCGAGGGTGGCGACCACCCGGCCGTTGGCCGCGGCGGCGTCGATCACCTGCTGGATCCGGTGGATGTGGCTGGCGAAGCAGGCGAGGACGATCCGCTCGTTGGGGTGGTCCCGCACGATGGTCCGCAGGACCTGGCCCACCTCGGTCTCGCTGCGGGTGAAGCCCGGTTCCTCGGCGTTGGTCGAGTCCGACAGCAGGAGGCGGATGCCTTCGGTCTCGGCGATGGCGCCGATCCGGGCCAGGTCGGTGCGCCGCCCGTCGACCGGCGTGAGGTCAATCTTGAAGTCGCCCGAGTGGAGGATGACGCCGTCCGGCGTGCGGAAGGCGGTGGCGAAGCCGTGGGGCACCGAGTGGGTGACCGGGATGAACTCCACGTCGAAGGGGCCGATCTTGCGGCGTTCCCCGTCGCGCACCGGGATGAGCTTGGTGCGGCTCAACACGCCCGCTTCCTCGATCCGACCCTTGGCCAGGTTGAGGGAGAGGGCGGACCCGTAGATGGGAAAGGACATCTCCCGCAGCAGGAACGGCAGCGCGCCGATGTGGTCCTCGTGGCCATGGGTCAGGACGACGCCTTCGACCCGATCGGCGTTGTCCAGCAGGTAGGTGAAGTCCGGGAGTACGAGATCGATGCCGGGCATGTCCTGGTCCGGGAAGAGCAGGCCGCAGTCGAGGATGAGGATCCGACCGCCGACCTCGATGCAGGCGCAGTTCCGCCCGATCTCACCCAACCCACCGAGGAAGACGATTCGCGTCCGAGCCCGGTTCTTCGCCGCCGCCGTCATGCTTTCGTCCGCATCCACGGATCCTACCGGCGCCCAGCTTCGGACGGACTCGCTTGATCCGCGGGCTTGATACACCCGTTTTGACTTCTACAGTCAGCTTCGTATCATATCAACATGCTGTATCAGCGATACCTCGAGCAGTACAAAATTCTGCCCGGCCACCTCGTGGACCCCGGCCGGTTCGAAACCGGCGGCGCGGGCCGCGTCGAGGCAACAGAAACCGGTGGGCGGTTGGCGTGATGTACGGACTGCCGGAAGAGGAACTCCAGGCCCGGTTCGACGAGATCGTGGCCGCCGACGGCCGCATCGAACCCCGGGACTGGATGCCCGAGGCCTACCGCAAGACGCTCATCCGCCAGATCGCCCAGCACGCCCACTCCGAGATCATCGGCATGCAGCCCGAGGGCAACTGGCTGACCCGGGCGCCGTCCCTCAAGCGCAAAGCGATCCTCATGGCCAAGATCCAGGACGAGGCCGGACACGGCCTCTACCTCTACAGCGCGGCCGAGACGCTGGGTGTGTCCCGCGACGAGCTGTTCGACCTGCTCCACACCGGCAGGCAGAAGTACTCGAGCATCTTCAACTACCCCACGCTCAGCTGGGCCGACATGGGCGCCATCGGCTGGCTGGTCGACGGCGCGGCCATCACCAACCAGGTGCCGCTGTGCCGCTGCTCCTACGGCCCCTACGCCCGGGCCATGGTGCGGATCTGCAAGGAGGAGAGCTTCCACCAGCGCCAGGGGTTCGAGATCCTCCACACCCTCTCGCACGGCACCCCGGAGCAGCACGCCATGGCCCAGGACGCCATCGACCGCTGGTGGTGGCCGGCGCTGGCCATGTTCGGCCCACCCGACGACGACTCGCCGAACTCGGCCCAGTCCATGGCCTGGAAGATCAAACGGCACGGCAACGACGAACTCCGCCAGCGCTTCGTCGACATGTGCGTCCCCCAGGCCGAGGTGCTCGGCCTCACGCTGCCGGACCCTGACCTGCGCTGGAACGAGGAGCGGGGCCACTTCGACTTCGGACCGATCGACTGGGACGAGTTCAAGGCGGTCGTCCGGGGGGACGGGCCCTGCAACCGCAAGCGGATGGAGCACCGGATCCGGGCCCACGAGGAGGGCGCCTGGGTGCGGGAGGCGGCCATGGCCTACGCCGAGAAGCAGAACCCGGGGTGCGGGGTGTCCCCGAAGAACCCGGACGTGGCGGCATGACGGGGGACGCGAGCGCCCGGCGGGAGTGGCCGCTGTGGGAGGTGTTCGTACGGGCCAAGCGGGGCCTGTCCCACAACCATGTCGGGAGCCTCCACGCCCCCGACGCCGAGAGCGCGCTGCGCAACGCCCGGGACGTGTACACCCGCCGCCAGGAGGGCGTGAGCCTCTGGGTCGTGCCCGCCTCGGCCATCACGGCCTCGAGCCCCGACGAGAAGGACCCCTTCTTCGCCCCGGCCGCCGACAAGGTGTACCGGCACCCCACCTTCTACGAAGTCCCCGAAGGCGCCGGGCCCCTGTGAGCTCCGCTCAGGAGGTAGGCGCTGGCGGTCTGGCCCCGGCCGACGTCGCCGCTTACAGCCTGCGCCTGGGCGACGACGCGCTCGTGCTCGCCCATCGTCTGGCCGAGTGGTCGAGCCGGGCCCCCGCCCTGGAAGAAGACATCGCCCTCACCAACATCGCGCTGGACCTCCTCGGTCAGGCGCGGGCGTTGCTCAGTTACGCCGGGCAGAACTGGCACGCCGGGCAGACATCGGCCCCCGCCCGCGGCGAGGACGATCTGGCCTACCTCCGTTCGGAGCGGGAGTTCACCAACTGCCAGCTCGTCGAGCAGCCCAACGGTGACTTCGGCGTGACGATGGCCCGCCAGCTGTTGTTCACCACCTACCAGCTGGCTCTGTACCGCGGCCTGGCCGGGTCGGCCGACGCCACCCTGGCCGCCGTCGCGGCCAAGGCGGTGAAGGAGGTCGACTATCACGTCGACCACGCCGCCAACTGGGTCATCCGGCTCGGCGACGGCACCGAGGATAGCCACCGCCGGATGCAGGCCGGGGTCGAAACCATGTGGCCGTTCACCCATGAGCTCTTCGAGACGGACGGGCTCACCGCCCGCTTGTCGGCCGCCGGCGTAGGCGTGGACCCGGCCGTTCTGGGCGGCGAGTGGGACACCGCCGTGGCCGCCGTCCTGACCGAGGCGACGCTCGAACGCCCGGCCGACGGGTGGCGTCCGACCGGCGGCCGGCGGGGCGTGCACAGCGAACACCTGGGCTTCCTGCTGGCCGAGATGCAGCATCTGCACCGCTCCCACCCGGGGGCGACGTGGTGACCGGCGCCGGTGTCACCCACTGCCCGCTGGAGACGAGGGAGGATTCGGCGGCGTGGGTGGTCGCCCTGCGGGCGGCCCTGTCCGGGGTGTGCGACCCCGAGATCCCCGTCCTCACCATCGACGACCTGGGCGTCCTGCGCGACGTCACCGTCCTCGACGACGGAAGGATCGAGGTGACGATCACCCCCACCTACTCCGGGTGCCCGGCCGTCGACGCCATCCGGGGCGAGGTCGAACGGGTCCTGGCCGAGCACGGCTGCGCTGACGCGGTCGTCCGCACGGTCCTGGCCCCGGCCTGGACCACCGACTGGATGTCGGAGGACGGCCGCCGCAAGCTGGCCGAGTACGGGATCGCGCCGCCGGCCCGCTGTGCGGACCAGTCGGTGACACAGTCTGGGACACAGT
>CAZCVW010000007.1:4826-17378 GCA_964502185.1 uncultured Burkholderiales bacterium | reverse complement strand
GACACAGTCTGGGACACAGTTAGGGACAGTCGGGCCGGTACCCGTCGAGCTGGTGCGCTGCCCGCAATGCGGCTCGGCCGAAACCCGCCTCGTCAGCCGCTTCGGTTCCACCGCCTGCAAGGCGCTCCGGGCCTGCAACCGCTGCCGGGAACCCTTCGATCACTTCAAGCCGCTTTAGCTCGTGACCCGTCAAACAACGTCTGCCCTGCTCCGTTCGCTCGGGATCGGCATGTATGGGCGGGCAAGCAAAGGCCGCAACGACGGGGCCCGGGTGGTGGGCCCGGTCGTTCTGGCGTTCACGAGGCCGGGGTTTTCGGACCTCACGCACGCCAGTTCGGGGCGGTGCCGTTCTGGCGTTCACCAGGCCGGGGTAATCGGACCTCACGCACGCCAGTTCGCTCGCGGTTTCCTTTGTTATCGCCGGCTACAGGGCGCCAACGTCGCCGGACGGGGCCCTCGATGACCGCCCGTCGCCACGCCGTCTTCCACGCCCTCCCGGTGGCGGAGGTGGAGCGCGTCACGGACGACGCCGTGGCCGTCACCTTCGCCGTCCCCGACGAGCTGCGCGACGAGTACGCCTTCTCTCCCGGCCAGCACCTCACGCTCCGATGCGAGCTGGCCGGCGACGACGTGCGCCGCAACTACTCGATTTGCTCTCCCGCGGGCTGCTCCCCCGCCGGATCGGGGAGTCTCCGCATCGGCGTGAAGCGGCTTCCCGGCGGGGTGTTCTCCACCTACGCCTTCGAGCGGCTCCGCCCCGGCGACACCGTGGACGTCATGACCCCGTCCGGCCGCTTCACGGTGCCGTTCGATCCGGGTCAGGCCAAGCACTACTGCGCCATCGCCGCCGGCAGCGGCATCACGCCGGTCCTCTCCATCGTGGCCACCGCCTTGGAGGTCGAACCCGAGAGCCGGGTCACCCTGGTCTACGGCAACCGCAGCACGCGCTCGGTCATGTTCGGCGAGGAGCTCCAGGACCTGAAGGACCGCCATCTGGGCCGTCTGCAGGTCTTGCACGTGCTGTCCCGGGAACGCCGGGACGCCGAGCTCCTCAACGGGCGCATCGACCGGGCCAAGCTGGAAACGCTCTTCGCGACGGTCGTCCCGCCTGAGACGGTCGACGAATGGTTCCTGTGCGGCCCCGCCGAGATGATCGAGACCGCCCGGGCCATGCTGCTCGAACGCGGCGCCGATCCCGCCCACGTGCACCGGGAACTGTTCCACGTCGGCCCGAAGGCGCCGGTCCGCCCGCCCCCGGTACGCCCGTCCCCGGAGACGCCTGACGGACCGACACCCGATGAGTCGGCGCCCGGCACGGCCGAGGTGACCATCCTCCTCGACGGGCGGGCCTCGACCTTCCCCCTGTCCGAGGCGGGAGAGCCGATCCTCGACGCCGCCCTCGCCGTGCGGGCCGACGCTCCCTACGCCTGCAAGAACGGGATGTGCGGCACGTGCCGGGCCAAGTTGGTGGAGGGAAGCGTGGAGATGGACCACAACTACGCGCTGGAGGACGAGGAACTGGCCGCCGGTTTCGTGCTCGCCTGCCAGGCCCACCCCCGAAGCGCCCGGGTCACCCTCGACTTCGATTCGTGACCACCGCCGCCGCCACCCTGGAGGACCGCTGCGCCTCGGTCGTCCGGCGGTTCCGGTCGCGCCCCGACGCCAGCGCCCGCACGCTGCTGGTGACCGTCTTCGGCGACTCCATCGTCGCCCATCAGACCGAGGTCTGGATCGGCAGCCTCGTCCGCCTGGTGGAACCGTTCGGAATCAACGAGAAGCTCGCCCGCACGTCCCTCAACCGCCTCGTAGGGGAAGGGCTCCTCGCCGCCCGCCGCGAGGGGCGGCGCAGCTTCTATTCCGTGACCCCGGCCGCGTCGGCCGAGTTCCACCAGGCCGAGCGCCGGATCTACCAGCCCCGCGGCGAGCCGTGGGACGGGCGCTGGTCGGTGGTCGTCGAGACGAACGGGCTGGCCCCGTCGGTGCGCACCGCCTTCCGCCACCACCTGGGCCGGCTCGGGTTCGGAACGCTCGGCCCCTCCGTCCACCTGTGCCCCGAGGACCGCACGGCCGAACTGAGGTCGGTTGTCGCCGACCTCGGACTCGAGCGGTCCGTGACGGTGTTCCGGGGCGAGGTCCCGGCCGGCCTCGGTCTCGGCGACGGCGATCTCGTGCCCGCGCTGCCCGGCGATCTCGAGGCGTTGGAGCCGCCCTGGCGGGACTTCCTCCGCCGGTTCGGGCCCCTGGCCGAGGCGGCCGGGGTGGGTGGCCGCGTCGACGGCGAAGCCGCCTTCCTGGCCCGCACGCTGCTGGTCCACGCCTACCGCCGGGTCGTTCTGCGGGAACCGAAGCTGCCCGCCGGCCTGTGGCCGCCGGGGTGGATCGGAGAGGCCGCCTACGGGGTGGCCGCCCGCGGCTACCACGCGCTCACCCCGGGGGCTGAGGCCCATCTCGCCTCCACCTGCGAGACGGGCGGCGGGAGGCTCCCGCCCCTCGGGGCGGACTACACCGGGCGCTTCCCGCTCCCATCGCCCCCCATCCCATCGCCCCCCATCCCATTACCTCAGAGTTACAGCAGTCGCTAGTATAGCGATCAGTGGAATCACGAAACCCCTTCCGCTACGGTGCGCCGGTCGAAGCAGGCAGCTTCTGCGACCGGAAGGCGGAGCTGGCGGCCCTGACGGAGCGGATGCGATCGGGCATCCACGCCTTCGTGCTCTCCCCCCGCCGCTACGGAAAGACGTCGCTGCTGCTCGAGGCGCTGCGCCTCCTCCGGAAGGATCGCGGCCGGGGCGGCTACGCCAACCTGCTCCTGTGCACGACCGAGGACGAAGTGGCCTCGGTGGTGCTGACCGCCGTGGTGCGGGAGGTCCTGCGCCCCGTGGGCCGGACGCGGCAGCGCCTCGAGGACGTCGTCCGGCAACTCCGGGTCGCCCCCCAGATCGAGCTCGGGCCGGACGGCAGCGTGAGCCTCAGCCTGCTGCCCGCCCCCGGACGGCCCCGATGGCACGACGCCCTCGAAGACGCCATCGGCCTCCTGGAACGGACCGGCGAGCGCCGGCCCGCCACCCTGGTGCTCGACGAGTTCCAGCAGATCGCCGAAATCGGCCCGAAGGGCCTCGGCGGCGCCTTCAAGGCCCTGGCCGACCAGGCCCGGCACACCAGCCTCGTCTTTGCCGGCTCGCGCCTGTCGGTCATGGAACGCCTGACCCGGGGCCGGGGGGCGCCCCTTCTCGGCATGGGCGAGACGTTCAACATCGAGGTCGTCCCCGAAGACGACATGGCCGCCCATCTGGTGGCCCGGGCCCGCACCGGCGGGAAGCGCCTCGCCAAGGCCGACGCCCGGGCGCTGTACCGGACGGCGGACGGCGTCCCCAACGACGTGCAGTGGCTGGCCCACGCCGCCTTCGAAGCAGCCGGGGCCGCGCCGGGCATCGACCCGGACGACATCCGGGCGGGCCTGACCTCAATCGTGAGCCGGCAGGCGGGCTTGTTCGCCGAGCGCTACGCGGGTCTGTCCCCGTCGCAGCGGCGCATCGTGCGGGAACTGGCTCGCCACCCGGTCGAGAAGGTGTACGCCAAAACCTTTCTGGACTCCGTCCGGGTGGCCAACGCCAACGCCGTCACCACGGCGCTGCGGGCGCTGGCCGAGCAGGAGATCGTCCGCCGCGCCCCATCCCGGGCGGGGGGCGGATCGACGGTCAGCCGCTGGCAGCTCACCAGCCCGTTCTTCCGGGCCTGGCTGGTCGCCGAGATGGACGGGTAACGCATTGCTACCGCTCGGGGGCTGTCATGGCCTACCGTCTGAGGCGTGGAACCGGAAGCTGCCTGCCTCCCGGAGGAGCCGCGGCGTCCGGCGCTCCGGCGCCGGGCCGTAGCCGTCGCCGGGGTGGCCGTCGGCCTGGCCGTCGCCCTGGTCGTCGGTGTGGCGCCGAGGTCAGGAGCCAAAGCGCGCCGCGCCCCGGCCGCGCTTCCGGCGACCCCCGGAAACGAATCAGGCCAGACCACGGCGGCGCCCCAGCCCGTCATCACCTCGCCGGCGAGCACCGCCGCGCTGGTGCTCGCCGAGACAGTCGTCCCGGCTCCGGCGCCGGCTGTGACCACCCCGACGACCCGGGCCGCCCGGACCGTCCCACCCAGCACCGCTGCGCCCGTCCCGCTCACCTTCGAGGGCCGGTTGGACCAGGCCCTGGCGGGCACGCCTGGCTGCCTGGTGGTCGAGGAAAACGGCGCCCCGGTCTACGAGCGCAACCCGACGTCGCCGTTCGTGCCGGCCTCGAGCCAGAAGCTCATGGTGGCCGCCGCCATACTGGCCCGCCTCGGCCCTGACTTCCGTTACGAGACCCGGGTCATGGCCCCGCAACCCCCGGGAACGGACGGGCGGCTGGTCGACGCCTGGCTCGTCGGCGCCGGCGACCCGTTCCTGGCCACCCCTGACTACATCGGTTACGCCGCCGGCAAACCGCGCCTCAACACCCTGCCGCTGACCCCGCTCACCGCGCTGGCCAACGGCCTCGTCGCCGCCGGCGTGCGCGACATCCCCGGCGGCCTCCTGGCCGACGAGACCCGCTACGACACGCAGCGGTCCGTGCCGTCGTGGAAACCGTCCTACGTGCGGGAGGCGGAGGTGGGCTCGCTCGGGGCGCTGACCGTGAACGAGGGCCTCGCCTCCTGGGGCCCGTCCCAGGCGGTGGCGCCCGACCCGGCGGCCAGCGCCACCGGGGCTCTCACCCGGATGCTGCAGGAACGGGGCGTGACGGTGCCGCCCCCCGGCCCCGCCGCTGGCCCCCCTTCTGGCGCGGTGGCGCCGGACGGCGCGGTCGTCGTCGCCTCCGTCCGCTCGGCGCCCCTGGCCGACATCGTCGCCGCCACGGTGCGGGCCAGCGACAACTACGCCGCCGAGATGCTGCTGCGGGAACTCGACCGCCAGACCGGCGGGGCGGGATCGACGGCCGGCGGAGCCGCCCGGGTGGTCGACGAGATGGCCCGGGCCGGGGTGGCCACCGAAGGCGTGCACCTCAACGACGGCTCCGGGCTCGACCTCGGCAACCGGTCCACCTGCCGGGCGCTGCTCGGCGCGCTCTCGCTCTCGTCCCGCCCCGGCCTGAGCGCCGTCGACGACGGGTTGGCCGTGGCCGGCCGGACGGGCACGCTGGCCACGCGCTTCGTGGGGACTCCGGTGGAGGGCCGCCTAGCCGCCAAGACCGGCTGGCTGAGCGGCGCCGCCGCGCTCGTCGGCCGGATCGACGGCCTGGCCCTCAACACCAGGGCGGCCCGACGCTTCGCCCTGGTCGTGAACGGCCCCTTCAACTTCGCCACGGCCAAGGCGCTCCAGGACCGGGTCGTCACCGTTCTGGCCGAAGCCCCTTCGTAGGGCCGGCCGCTCCTCATCTGATTCTCATCCCCTGACTGATCCCGGCAAGCGTGTGCGCTTACCGGGGTCAGAGCCCGGTAAACGCACACGCTTGCTAGTCGGCTTCTTCTCAGCGCTTGAACGTGCCTGATGGCTCGAAGCGAGCGTCCTGGCGGCTGAAAGCTCATCGCACTGGCGTGCTCCGCCGAGGTCCATGGCCGCCACCCACGTGCAGATGTCCTCCGGGGTGCCCTCGTCGCAGAGGGCCAAGACTGCCGCCTCGGTGCCGGGGGGCACCATGAACAGGCCGCCGACGAACTGCGAGGTCTCGCCGTCGGGGACGACCCGGCCGCAGACCATTTGGCCGGTCTGGGCCTGGCGGCTGAAAATCCGCTCCCGGACGTCGAACCGCTCGTCACTCCGGAGGTCGCGGACGGTCAACCGCTCCGCGGGCCGGACCGCCGTGACCTGGAAGACGGTACGGCGCACCGGCACCCAGGTGGCGGCCAGGGCCGCCTCGTCCTCGGGCAGGAGCGGCCCCCGGTCGGCGAGGAAGCGCTCGAACCACCCGCCTTCGGTCAAGACCGTGTCGAGGACGATCGGGTCGTCCATGGACGACAGGCTAGGCAGGCCCCGCCCCCGCGGCGGGCAACAGTCTGGTCAGATGACCCTTCCAGGGGTGCCGTCGTCGCGGACGACCGGGAGGCCGGCGGCGGCCCAGGCCTCCATGCCGCCCTCCACGTTGACGGCGTCGAAGCCGGCGCCGAGCATCGCCTGGACGGCGGCGGCGGAGCGGCTGCCGGACCGGCAGATGCAGTAGATCGGCTGGTCCGTCGGCAGTTGGTCGGCCTGCAGGTTCCTGAGGGGGATGTGCACTGCGTCCGGGGCGTGACCGGCGGCCCACTCGTCGGGTTCCCGCACGTCGAGGAGCATCCCGGCGGCGGCCGCGTCGGCGCCGCCCGGGTCGATGGCGGGCACGGAGCCCGGGGGAGGAGTCATCGAGACGGAGGTTAGTTTTCGCCCGGCATCCCCGCCGGAACGGCCGGGGCGCCCTACTCTCGCCGGCAGGGACGCTGATCCCCAGTCTGAATGTGATCCGGTGCGGCATTTGCTCGATTGCACAGGCCCGGACCGGCATCGGCGTCGAATCAAGTGCGAACGGACCGCTCCCCGACATGGGAGGACACGTGACCACAACCGCACCCCGGCACTTCGAGCAGCAGGAGGGGGGTGTGGCGACGACCGTGGTCCTGGACACCTGCGTGCTCCTCGCCGACCCCGACTCGCTCTACGCCTTCGGTGAGGCCGACATCGTCATCCCGCTCACCGTCATCGAGGAGCTGGACGGGCACAAGAACCGCCTCGACGACGTGGGCCGGGCCGCCCGGGCCGTCGTCCGCGACCTGGAGCGCCTGCGGATCGAGGGCTGCGGCGACTTCCGCGAGCCGGTCGCCCTCCCCACCGGAGGCACGGTGCGGGTCGAGATCAACGGGTTGCTCCTGGAGAAGGTGGCCGGGCTCGGCCTCGACCCCGCGTCGGCCGACAACCGCATCCTGGCCGCCGCCCTCGGGCTCATGGAGGACGCCGGCACCCGGGTCAAGCTCGTCTCGGCCGACGCCGCGCTGCGGATCAAGGGCTCCCAGCTGGGCCTCACCGCCGAGGACTACCAGCGGGCCAGCCGGGGCCGCGACGCGCTCGGCGTGCGCGGGTGGCACAAGATCGAAGCGACCAGGCCGCTGATCGATGCCCTCTACGCCGAGGGCCGGGTGCCCGTCCCGGCCGCCTTCGACGGCATCGTCACCAACGAGTACGTCGTGCTGACGGCCGGGTCGTCGTCCGCGCTCGCCCGGGTCCTCGACGACTCGCTGCACCTCGTCGAGCGCCGCCGGCAGGTGTGGGGGCTCACGCCCCGCTCCAAAGAGCAGATCTTCGCCCTCGACCTGCTGATGGATCCCGACGTGGCCGTCGTCGCCCTCTCCGGGTTCGCCGGTACGGGCAAGACGATCCTGGCGTTGGCCGCCGGCCTCGACCAGGTCATGGAACCCGGGCCCGACCACCGCCCCCGGTACGACAAGTTGGCCATCTACCGGCCGGTCGTCGCCCACGGCAAGGCCGATCTCGGCTTCCTGCCCGGGGGCCTGGAAGAGAAGCTCTCCCCGTGGATGGCGCCCATCCTCGACAACGTGACGGCCCTGACCGAGCACCGCTCCTACGCCGACGCCCGCCGGGTGGTCGACGAGATGATCGCCCAGGACCGCCTGTCGCTGGAGGCCGTCACGTTCCTGCGGGGGCGGTCGCTGCAGAACCAGTTCATCATCGTCGACGAGGCCCAGAACCTCGAGGTCCCGACCCTCAAGACGCTCCTCACCCGGGTGGCGGAAGGGACCAAGATCGTCTTCACCGGGGACCTGGCCCAGATCGACACGCCCTACGTGTCGGCCCACAACAACGCGCTGGCCGTGCTCATGGAAGCCTTCGCCGGCCAGGAATGCTTCGGGGCGATCACCCTCACCAAAGGCGAACGGTCCCGGGTGGCCGACCTGGCCGCCGAGTTGCTCTGACGCCGAGTGTCCGGTCGCTACGGGCAGGCGGTCGCGCCGGTGGTGCCGGCGCAGGTGCGGTAGCGGGCCAGGCGGGCGGCCAGCTCGCCGACGAGGGCGGGATCCGGGTCGTTGGCCGGGTCGCCGTCGCCGAGCATGTTCGTCAGCTGCCACGGGTCGGCGGCCAGGTCGTAGTACTCCGAGAAACCCACCTTGGTGCCCTCGGCGTCGGCGTACCACTCGATGTACTGGAACGAACGGTTCCGAATCGAGGCCCAGCTCGGGTAGGCGGAGAAATCCGGGCTCTCGTGCCACTCCAGCAGCGACTCGCTCCGGCCCCCGGGCCCGAGGAGCGACCGCCCGTCCGGCGGGTACCTGACCGGCGTCGTGACGGAGGCCGCGTCGAGGAGCGTGGGCAGGACGTCCACGACGGCGGCGGGCCGGGCGTCGGTGGCCCCGGCCGGCACCACTCCGGGCCACCGGAGGAAGAACGGGACGTCGACGGACCCGGTGTACGGGGTGCTCTTGGACTGGAGGCCGTGCTCGCCCCAGTGCCAGCCGCTGTCCGACGTGTAGACGACCAGCGTGTTGTCGAGCTCACCCCGTTCGGCCAGGTGGCGGAAGACCCGGTCGAGCATCTCGTCGAGGGCCAGCAGCGTGCGGAGCTGGGCGTCCCGGGCCTCCCGGCTGGCGTCCACGCCGGCCCGGTGGCGCTGCACCCAGGCCGGCTTGTCGGTGCGGTCCGCCTCGAGCACTGCCGGATTCGGCTCCCACGGCGGCACCGGGGCGCCGACGTGGCGGGGAGCGGCGGTGAAGTCCATGTGGGGCGCCTGGGGCGTGAGGTAGAGGTACCACGGCCGCTCGTCCTCAGCCTCGAAGTCGTCGAGGAAACCGACCGCCACGTCGCCCTGAAAGTCGGTCACGTACTGGTCGGGCGTGGAGTAGGCGCCGTCGATGTTCCACTTCACGTCGTGGTAGCCACCGAGGAACACCGCCCAACGGTCGAAGTTGGGCGGTGGCATGCGGAAGGGCCAATGGGTGAGGTACTTGCCGTCGATGGCGGTGAGGTAGCCGGAGTCCCGCAGGTACTTCTGGATAGTGGCCGCCTGGTCGAGCTTGTCCGGGCTCTGGTTGTTGGCCACCCCGTGGTTGTGCTGGTAGCGGCCGCTCATCAACGACGCGCGAAACGGGCAGCACAACGGTGTGTTGGCGTAGGCCTCCCGAAACTCGGTGCCGCCGTCCCGCAGCCAGCCCCGCGTTCTGGGCATGAAGAACATGGTGTCGACCCGTTGATCATCGGTGACGACGACGAGCACGTTCGGCCGGGTCGCACTGTCCTGACCGGAGGCCGAGGGACCGGACGAGAAGCCCAGCCCTACCGCCTGGCCCATCATCACCGCAAGGGCCACAGAAACTAACAATTTCCACTTTCGTAACATTGGCGAAGTGTAGGAACCCTCCGGTGCTTGGGCAACACCCGCAGCACCTAGCCCCGCTCGTCAACTGCGCTTGGCCCGGCTGGGGGCCACCCGGGGCGGCTCGTTGGGCTGCTTCGGGTAGACCGGCGGCCAGGGGGCGTCCAGCAGGCCGGCGGCCATGTCCCGGGCGTGGAGCTCCAGGACCGGCTCGAGCGACTGCGGGTCGTCGTACATCGAGGCCCACGGGTCGCCCTGCTCGGCCAGCCGGACGGGGCTGCCGCCCGCCCCGTCGGGGTAGCGCTGGAGCAGCACGGGCCGTCCGCCCATGGTGGCCAGCAGCGGTTCCCCCACCGCCTCGTAGTAGCGGACGAGGTCGAGCTTCGTCTCCCCCCGCTCGGGAAAGAACACCTTGTGCGGGTTGGAGATCGCGACCTCCTGCCCGTCGAGTTCGAGCACCGCACCGTCGTCGGGCATGACGCGACGGTACCCCGCTTCAGCGAAGGCGCCGCCTTGAGCGCTACGTCAGCGCTTCCCGCGCTCTGGCCACCGGTTCGACGACTGTTCCACGCCGCGACGGGAGCGGCGCGCTAGCGTCCGATCGATGGCCAAGACGGACTGGAACCCGGTGCTGCGGGCGGAACTCGACGCCCCCTACTTCACGGAACTCCAGCGGTTCGTGGCCGAGGAGAGGGCGCAGCATCCGGTCTACCCGCCGGCCGCCGAAGTTTTCGCCGCCCTCCACCTCACGCCCTACACCGACCTGAAAGCGCTCATCATCGGCCAGGACCCGTACCACGGTCCGGGCCAGGCCCACGGCCTGTGCTTCAGCGTCCGCCCCGGGGTGGCGCGGCCGCCGTCGCTGGAGAACATCTTCTCCGAGCTCGAGGCGGATCTCGGGTGTCCCCGACCGGACCACGGCTGCCTGGAGCACTGGGCCCGCCAGGGGGTCCTGCTGCTCAACACCACGCTCACCGTCCGGGGCCGCCAGGCGGCCTCGCACCAGGGCCGGGGCTGGGAGCGCTTCACCGACGCCGCGATCGAAGCTGTCAACGCGAAGCCCGAACGGGTGGTGTTCATCCTGTGGGGCTCGTCGGCCCGGCGGAAGCGGGCACTGATCGACACCAGCCGCCACGTGGTGATCGAGTCGGCCCACCCGTCGCCACTGTCGGCCCGCAACGGCTTCTTCGGCAGCCGCCCCTTCTCCCGGGCCAACCAGGCCCTGATCGAGGCCGGCCGGGAGCCCATCGACTGGGCCATCCCGGCCCGCATCCCGGCCTGACGCAGCCAGCTCGACCACAGATTCCCGGACCTCTTGAGGCGTGCGGTCAGCGGGCGGGTTGGGCGGCGGCGTGGATGGTCAGCCCGACCGGGCCGACCAGGAACCCATACGTTCAGGCCGACGCAGCCCTGCTGTCGGCCGCGAAGTAGGCCTGCCGCAACCCCCGGCGGGACCGGTAGGCGAGGGCCGAGGCCGCGTTGGGCTTGATGCCGATCCGTTCCGACACCTCGACGGGGCCGAGACCCTCCACCTCCGTCAGCCACAACACCACCCGCCACCGGGCGGGCAATGTGGCCAGCGCCTCTTCCATCAGTTCATCCTCACAACGGCGCAGGACCGCCTCGTCGGCAGCCGCCTCGATGCGCTCGTCGCTGACCATCTCGCGCACGTCGAGGCGGGCGCGGCGCCGGTAGCCGTCGGTGGCGGCGTTGCGGACCGCGGCGTACAGGTAGGCCCGGAACACGATCTCCCGTCCATGGAGGCGGGGCAGGGCGGCGAAGACCCGGGCGAAGCCTTCGGCGACGGCGTCCTCGGCGTCGGCCGCGGAGTTGGTGCACAGGCCGGCCAGCCGGCGGGCACTCGGTCGGTGGCGCCGGTACAACACCTCGAAGGCGCCGCCGTCACCCGAGCGGGAGCGGTCGAACAGCTCCTCGTCGGAAGCCAGGCCCTCATCCGAAGCCAGCAGAGAATCGCTCACGTCGATCAGGTCGAGCGCCGGTGCCATCCTGTCCTCCCCGCCGAGCTCCCAGTGGAACCAAGTTAGGCATTGGTGACACTTGGTGCAAGACGGCATGAAATGCCAGATTGGCACAAAACGGACATTTGTGCCACGCCGCCATCCCGCTCCTCGGGCGTGCCTCATTGCACTTAGTGTCAACTTTTGGCTAGAGTGAACGTGTGAGCACGGACGGCGCGGTCGAACCTCCCAAGATCGGCCTACGGGAGAAGCACCGCCTGCAGACGTTGAGCCGCCTCGAAGAGGTGGCGCTGCGCCTGTTCGTCGAGCGGGGGTTCGGCGCCGTCACCGTCGACGACATCGCCGCCGAAGCCGACGTCTCCCGCCGGACCTTCTTCCGCTACTTCGCCGGCAAGGAAGACGTGCTCCTGACCGACCACCAGAAGGGCCTGGAGCAGTTGCGCCGGGCTCTGGCCGAACGGCCGGCGGGGGAACCGGCCCTGACCGCCCTGCGCCGGGCCGTCCAGTCGATGGCGTCCAGCTACGAGGACCAGCGGGAGCGGTTGCTCCGCCGCGCCATCGTCATGCGCCAGACGCCCTCGCTCGAAATCCGCAGCCTCGGCCACCAGCGCACCGGCGAGCAGGCCGTCACCGACCTGATGGCCGAGTGGCTCGGCGTCGACCCGGTCAAGGATCTCCGGCCCGGCGTGGTGGCCGCCACCACCATGGGCGCCCTGCGAGTGGCCTTCAACGCCTGGCTGGCGGACGGGGGCGAGTCGCACCTCCCGACCCTGGTCGACGAAGCCCTCGATCTCCTCGACGGCGGTCTGCAGCAGGGTGTCAACGGGTCAGTGGCGAAGCCCCCTCGCCGTTCGTCCGCTCCTCGACAGCCCTCACCGAAGCGGGCCAAAGCCGGCTGACGGGCGGGACCGCTCCTCAGCTCTTCGAGGGGTCGACGATGTTGTGGGCCGTGAACGACAGCGGCATCGAGGCGAAGAAATCGGTGGCCCGGGCGGCGGGAATGAGCTTCTCGGCCAGGAACTCCTCGAACTGCTGGGGGGTCTCCCACACGTCGACGACCCTCCAGCCATCCTCGTAGGGCCCGGCCACGTGGTACAGGCGGCCGGGCGGGTTGTCCCCCAGGCGCTCCATGACCGCGTCGTATTGCTCCGCGCCGGAGTCCGGCACCTCGAAGATGTAGACCACCGCCATGATCCTCACGCTCCTCGCTCGAGCCGCCCAGGAGCATGACACGTCCGACCGGACCGGCGGGTTATCTCGAAGCAGCC
>CAZCVW010000007.1:0-4726 GCA_964502185.1 uncultured Burkholderiales bacterium | reverse complement strand
GCCGCCCAGGAGCATGACACGTCCGACCGGACCGGCGGGTTATCTCGAAGCAGCCAGGGTTATCTCGAAGGTCAAAGGCCCAACGAAGGGGGCGTTGGTACCCAGCCGACCGGACAAGCCACCCGCCCTCCTTCTGAGCGCCTTGGCCTTTCCGACCCTCCCGTACATGCCAGATATACCGCTAGGGCAGGAGCGGGACCTCGGTGCCGTCCTCGGCGAACAGGTGGATGGCGGCCACCGGACAGCTGCGGGCGATCTGGATCAGCTGCTCCTCGGCGAGTTCGGCCACCCCGGGACGGGGCTCCGCGACGTCGTCCTCCGAGAAAGCGAAGGCGGACGGTGCCCGCCGGACGCAGTTGCCAGTCGAGATGCAGACGTCCGCATCCACCTGAGCCGAGTACCCCATGAGCCTTCCCCCCTGTTGGATCACCATTCTAAACGCCCGTTCCCGCCGAGATCCTCCAGCACAGCCGCGGGCCCGGCCACGGATTGGGGCGCCCGAAGGCGCCCCAATCTCGTTCGCCTCGGCCGGGCCCGGCGTCTTGCTTAGTCGAGGTCGACCTCGATCTTGAAGTCGGGTCCGTTGTCGCGCCCATCGTGGTTGCCGTGGTAATCACCGTGACGATCGCGGTCGTGGTGGTCGCCGGCCGGCTCGAACGTGGCCGTGCCCTCGGCGTCCTCGTAGTCACCCGTGCCGTCGACCACCTCGAGAACGACCTTGCGGTCGTCGAAGTCGTCGTCGGTAATGGTGCCCTCGAGCTCCAGCTTGCCGTCGTCGAGGTCAAGAGTGCCCTCGCAGTCGGCTTCGAACTCACGGTCCTGGCGATCCACCTTGACCAGTTCGCAGGTGCCGTCGCCATCGCCGGCATCGCCGTCGTGGTCGGAAAGGTCGAACTCGAGGGTATAGACGTCGCCCTCGCTCGGCCCGTCCTTGCCGTTGTCGTCCTTCTCGACGTCCGTGATATCGGCCGTCAGTTTGAAGCGGTCATGGTCATGGCCGCTGTTGGCCCAGGCTGCCGGCGAGTAGATAACCCCGCCACCCAGCGCCAGGACCACGAGCGCGGTGAACTTACGTTTCGGCACAGACTCCCCCTTGTATCCCATCGGAAGGTATCGACCTCCCGGCTGATGTTCCCGGCGGTTACGTGGAGGGAGGGGGTGTCGTCCCCGGCCCCCGGGCTTCGTACTCGGGTGCCGAAAGGCTACCTAACTGTGGCACTTGGTGCAATACGGCACAAAATGCCACATCTAGTTGGGCTGGTTATTCGTGAGCCGGAGGCTGGCGGGCGGGCTGTACTCCGAGGCCGTGTCATGCAAGCCTGGGCTCCTGCCGTCCAGGGGAAGGAGCGCGACCGTGACGACCACCAACGTCAGCGCCGAGGAGGCTCGCAAGGTCGCCGAGGCCGCCCGCGAGACCGAATGGCAGCTGCCGTCGTTCGGCAAGGAACTGTTCCTCGGCCGCTTCCGGCTCGACCTGCTCTACCCCCAACCGGAGCCGGACCCGACCATGGCCGAGAAGGGTGACGCCTTCCTGGCCAAGCTGCGGGGCTTCCTCGAGGAGCGGGTCGACCCGTTCGAGATCGAGCGCGACGCCAAGATCCCCGACGACGTGATCCAGGGGCTCAAGGACCTCGGCACGCTCGGCATGAAGATCCCCGAGGAGTACGGCGGCCTCGGCCTCTCCCAGGTCTATTACAACCGGGCGCTGGCCCTCACCGGGTCGTGGCACGCCGCCCTGTCGACGTTGCTGTCGGCCCACCAGTCGATCGGCGTACCCGAACCCTTGCGCCTGTTCGGAACCGAGGAGCAGAAGCGCACCTTCCTGCCGCTGGTGGCCAAGACGCACATCAGCGCCTTCCTCCTCACCGAGGTCGACGTGGGCTCCGACCCGGCCCGCATGTCCTGCACGGCCGTCCCCACCGAAGACGGGTCGGGCTACGTGATCAACGGCCGCAAGCTGTGGACCACCAACGGCGTCATCGCCGACCTGCTCGTGGTGATGGCCTTCGTGCCCAAGTCCCCCGAGACAGGGCACCGGGGCGGGATCACCGCCTTCATCGTCGATGCCCACTCCCCCGGCATCACCGTCGAGCACCGCAACTCGTTCATGGGCCTGCGGGGCATCGAGAACGGTGTCACCCGGTTCGAGAACGTCCTCGTGGGGAAGGACAACGTGGTGGCGGGCGAGGGCCTCGGCCTCAAGGTGGCGCTCACCACGCTCAACACCGGGCGCCTGTCGCTGCCCGCCGTGTGCGCGGCGTCGACCAAGTACGCCCTCAAGATCGCCCGGGAGTGGTCGAACGAACGGGTGCAATGGGGACAACCAGTCGGGCATCACGACGCCGTGGCCCAGAAGATCGCCTTCATCGCCGGCACGGCCTTCGCCCTCGAGGCGGTCCTCGAGGTCTCCAGCCGGCTCGCCGACGACAAGCGCAACGACATCCGCATCGAAGCCGCCCTGGCCAAGCTCTACTCCTCGGAGATGGCCTGGACGGCCGTCGACGAGATGGTCCAGATCCGGGGCGGGCGGGGCTACGAGACGGCCGATTCGTTGCGCCGGCGGGGCGAGCGGCCGGTGCCGGCCGAGCAGGTCCTGCGCGACCTCCGGATCAACCGGATCTTCGAGGGCTCCTCCGAGATCATGAAGCTGCTCATCGCCCGGGAGGCGGTCGACGAGCACCTGAAGGTGGCGGGCGGGATCATCGACCCCAAGGCGGAACTGAAGGACAAGGCCAAGACGGCCGTCTCGGCCGGCAAGTTCTACGGCCGCTGGCTGCCCACGCTGGTGACGGGCGCCGGGCAGCGCCCAGGTTCCTTCGACGACTTCGGGCCGCTGGCGTCGCACCTGCGCTTCGCCGAACGGTCCTGCCGCAAGCTGGCCCGCTCCACCTTCTACGGCATGTCCCGCTGGCGGGGCGGGCTGGAGAAACGCCAGGCCTTCCTCGGCCGCATCGTCGACATCGGCGCCGAGCTCTTCGCCATCACCGCCAGCTGCGTCCACGCCCGGACCCTCGGCGAGGAGGACCCGGAACGGCGGGACTCGGCCTACGACCTGGCCGACCTGTTCTCCAAGCAGGCCCGGCGGCGCGTCGACCGCCTCTTCTCCGACCTGTGGGCCAACGACGACACCGACAACTACGACGCCGCCCAACGCGTGCTCGACGGCCAGTTCACCTGGTTCGAGGAGGGCGTGCTCGACCCGTCCGGGGGCGGGCCCATGATCCGGGAGCTCTGAGGCGGCTACTCCGTCAATGCTCCGTTTCCTTTGACCGCGGAACGGGAAGTGAAAGGGGGGTGAACGATGAGGAGCGAGCCGGGGAGGCCGAGCGGGTGGTGGACCTGACCGGGCTCCGGCCCACCGAGCTGGTGCTGCCGGACACCGAGCTGGTGCTGCCGGAATCGGCCGATGATCAAGGCTTCTTCGTCGAGTGGCAGCTGGACCCCTCACCGACCACTGCCACCTGGCCTTCGGCCAGCGCCACCAGCTCGCCACCGGGTTCCCGCCGGACCTCGATGCGGTAGAGGCCGAGCCGGCGGGACCGGTGCTCTTCGGTGGCCTCGGCCACCAGCCGGTCGCCGGGCCGGCAGCCCCGCAGCAGGTGGATGGTGACCGTGGAGGCGACCGCCTGGTGGTCGTGGCTGTTGGACGCGGCGGCCAGGGCGGCGTCGGCCAGGGAGAACACCGCCCCGCCGTGGACGATCCCGAGGAAGTTGGTGTGCTCCGGCCCGGCGACCAGTTCGGCCCGGGCGTGACCGGGCCCCAGCTCGGTGGCTTCGATGCCGAGCGAGCCGCAGAACGGGTCGGGCCCGCCCACGGCCGCTACCACTCCAACCGGTTGCCGGAGCGCTCGAGGAACGACCCCGAGTCGGCCGGGGTCAGCCCGGCGACGACGCTGAGGATGCCCTTGACCGACTCGGGCGGGTCGAGCGGGGCGCCCGGGCCACCCATGTCGGTGGCGACCCACCCGGGGCTGATCGACACCACGGTGACGCCCGCTGGCCCCGCGCTCTCTGGCCCCAGTCCGGCGGCCAGTTGGCGCGTGGCCATGTTCAGGGCCGCCTTGCTCATGCAGTAGGCGATGTAGCCGGGGCTGGCCGCCCCGGCGATCGAACCCATCCCGGACGACATGTTCACGACCACCGAACCCGAGCGGAGCAGCGGGGCCACCGCCTGGGTGACGGCCAACGGCCCAACCGTGTTGACCCTGAGCACCTCCAGCACGGCGTCGGGATCCAGTTCGGCCAGCGCGCCGGCGCTGGCGGGGACCGGCCGGTTCGGGTCGGTCATGATGCCGGCGTTGTTGATCAGCAGGTCCACCCGGTCGAACCGGGAGGCGACGGCCTGGCCCGCCGCCGCCACCGAGGCGGGATCGGCGGCATCGAGCGCCACGACGCGGCCCCGTCCGCCGGAGGCGGCCACCAACTCCTCGAGTTCACCGGCGCGCCCGACGTCGCGGGCCGTGCCGATCACCTCGTCGCCGGCCGCCAGCAGCTGCCGCACGAACTCCAGGCCGAGCCCTCGATTCGCCCCCGTGACCACCGCTCGCCGCATTGAGTCCCCTTTCCGACCGTTTGCCCCACAAAGTGTCTGTTTGCCCCACAAGGGCCTTGCCCTGGAAGGTATTCCCGTACTGGGCGACTAAGGATCCGGCCGACCCAAGCGTAAGCGGCCGCTGCAGGGCCGGGGGCGGATGCTGCGGGGCATGAGCGAACCCACTGTTACCCC
>CAZCVW010000006.1:0-29744 GCA_964502185.1 uncultured Burkholderiales bacterium | reverse complement strand
CGGGGCCGTCGTGGTCGGCTGCGACTCGCTCCTCGACGTCGACGGCGTCGCCCACGGCAAGCCGTCCACCCTCGACGAGGCCCGGGCCCGCCTGCTGCGCCTCCGGGGCCGTGGAGCCCACCTCCGCACGGGTCACTGCGTGATCGACACCACCACCGGCCGGCTGGCCCGCGGGGCCGCCGCCACCGAGGTCCGTTTCGGTTCCTTCACCGACGCCGAACTGGAGGCCTACCTGGCCACCGGCGAGCCGCTCCGGGTGGCGGGGGCCTTCACGCTCGACGGCTACTTCTCGCCCTTCGTCGACGGGATCGACGGCGACCACGGCAACGTCATCGGACTGTCCCTGCCCCTCTTCCGCCGGCTCCTCGGCGAGGTGGGCGTGACGGTCACGGACCTCTGGGCTCGAACACGGTGATCGACCCGTCGCCGATGTCGCCCACCCAGATGGTGCCGGCGAACGGCTCCCCGTCCCCCTGAGCGGTCACGTCGAGGGGCACGACGCCGACGCCGTCGAGCAGCACCGTCTTGTCGCCCAGCCGGCCGTCGGCCCGGAGGTCGAGCCGGTAGATCTTGTTGTCGAAGCCGGCGGCCAGCAGGTCGCCGGCCAGGTCACCGCCCAACGCCCCGGCCCGGTACTCGGCCAGGCCGTTGGTGGAGAAGGGGAAGTCGGTGAGCGTCCCCGGCGTCCGGCCGGTCCGGTACGTGCACTCCTCGGCGTTGCCGGCCTCCCCCGGGGGTGCGGGGGTGTCCCCCGAAGTAATCGGGGACTGGCCGTCGAAGCGGTTGGCCGGGTTGGCCCGTGTGGGGTTCGGATGCCCGCCGTAGTAGCCGGGACCGGGAATGAGGTGCAGCGTGTCGAGCTCGCGCCGACCGCCCTCCCGGGGCTCGTTGGTGCACCGGCCACCGGCGGCTTCCGGGGCGGCTCCCCAGCCCTGGTTCGACCCGTTGTCCACCGAATAGAGGCGCCCGGCGGCGGTGACCACGACGTCATAGGGGTTCCGGAAGCCCGGGGCATGGACCTGCACGGGCCCGCCTGGCACGAGGCGGGCCTGGTTGCGGCCCCGGTTCCCGCCGAAGGGGTCGGCGGCGTCGACCGTGCCGCCTTCAACCGTGCCGCCTTCAAGCGGCGCGGGCCGGGTGGGGTCGTCCAGCGTTGGGAGGTCGTAGGTCGTCTCGCCGATGGCGGTCAGGTCGATGGAGAGGATGGCCGCGGAGAGGGCGTACTCGGGCGTGAGCACGAACGGCTTGGCCGGAGCACCGTTGTTCGTGTTGCCGCCCTGGGCCAGGTACAGCCGGGTCCCGCTCGGGTCCAGGGCGAGGCCGTTGCTGGCGTGGTTCTCGTGGGAGCGGGGCAGGCCCCGGACGACGTCGTGGCGCTGCCAGCCGGTCGCCTCCTTGGTCAGGCGGGACAGCACCCCGGAGTTCGTGTCCACGTCGGCGTCGTTGCCGTCGTCGAAGCCGCCGCCGATCCGGGGGTCGCTGGTGGCGGCGTAGATGACCGGCCGCTCCGGCGTGCCGGTGACGAGGAGGCCGGTGAGCAGGCGGCCGATGATGCTTTCGTCGGCCACACCGTGGTCGTCGTGGTTGGTCAGGTCGACGAGGGCGCCGACGCTTTCCTTGGCCACCGTCCGGTACGCCCCGGGCCCGTCCCGCTTGATGGTCAGCACCCGGATGATCCCGGTCTGCTGGCCGACGTAAAGGCGCCCGTCCGGTCCGAACTGGAGCGTGGTGACCTTGTCGACGCCGGCGTCGGCCAGCACGCTCTTGGTGAAAACGAGCGGTTGCTTGTCGGCCGGGGCCCGGGTCGTGGCCACCAGCAGGAAGGCACCCGCCAGCGCGACGGCGGGAAAGAGGGAAAGGCGCGATCGCGCGGTTCGGAGCACGCTCTAAGTTTAGGTGAGGCAAACGTCTGGAGTTAAGTCGCCCGACGATAGAGCACGCATTGTTGGGAGTGGCTAACTTCGGTTCGTAAGCCGTCCATAACAAGCGACGCGACGGGCCGGGAGGACGCCATGCGGAGCGCCAAAGGGTCGATGGTGGCCGTGGCTATGGGAGTGCTCGCGGCCGCCTCAGGCTGCTCGGCCGTCTCGGGGCAGAAGGACGACGTGCTGCGCGTCTACTCCGGCCGCCACTACGGCAGCGAAAAAGCCTTCGAGCAGTTCGCCAAGGAGACCGGTATCGACGTCGACTTTCTCTTCGGCGGCGACGCCGAATTGCGGGAGCGGCTCAAGACCGAGGGCAAGGAGACCCTGGCCGACGTGTACCTCACCGTCGACGCCGCCAACCTGGCCCTCGCGTCCGGTGCAGACCTGTTGCAACCGCTCGACTCGCCGGTGCTCGAGAAGGCCATCCCGGCGCAACTGCAGGACCCGGAGAACCGGTGGTTCTCCCTGGCCGTCCGGGCCCGACCGATCATCTACAACCCCAAGCGGGTCGACCCGACCGAGCTGTCCAGCTACGAGGCGTTGAGCGACCCGAAGTGGAAGCGCCGGCTGTGCCTGCGGAACTCGACCTCCACCTATACGCAGTCGTTGGTGGCCAGCCTCATCGCCCACGACGGCTACGACGCGGCGTTGGCGACCGTGGCGGGCTGGGTGGCCAACGAGCCGGAGATGATCAACTCCGATCCGGAGATCGTCCGGACCGTCTCCGCCGGCGCCTGCGACGTCGCCATCGTGAACCATTACTACGTGGCCCAGGAACTGGCCAAGAGCCCCAAGCTGGCGGTCAAGGTGTTCTGGCCCAACCAGGACGGAGTCGGCGCCCACGTCAACGTGAGCGGGGCGGGCGTGACCAAGTACGCCGACGACCCGGACCTCGCCCAGCAGTTCATCGAGTGGCTCGCCACCAAGGGCCAGGCCGTGCTGATCGCCAGCAGCGACGAGTACCCGGCCAACGACGAGGTGGCCAAGGCGTCCGAGGTCGTGGCCGGCTTCGGGATGTTCAAGGCCGACGACCTCGAGGCGGCCGAGGTGGGCCGGCTCAACGCCGACGCGACCCGGCTGATGGACGAGGCCAAATACCAGTGACGAGCTACCAGTGACGAGCTACCAGTGACCGGCCGCCGGACGCCGAGCACCTGGACGCTCCTGGTCCTCGGCGTCTCCGGCCTCGTCATCCTCCCGGTCGCCCTGGTGGCCGCCGAGGTCTTCACCCCCACGCCCGACGTCTGGCGCCACCTCTGGCGGACCCGCCTGCCGGGCATGCTCACCTCCACGGGCTCCCTGCTCGCCCTCGTCGGCGTGGGCACGGTGGCGTTGGGCCTGGCCCTGGCCTGGGTGATCAGCGCCTACTCGTTCCCGGGCCGGCGCATCTTCCGTTTCGCCCTCGTCCTCCCGCTGGCCATGCCCGGCTATGTCCTCGGCTACGTCTTCATGACGACCTTTTCCTTCGCCGGGCCGGTGCAGTCGACGCTGCGGGACATCTTCGGCGACGACGTCTGGTTCCCCGAGGTTCGCACCCTGCTCGGCGCGTCGGTCGTCCTCACTCTCACGCTCTACCCGTACGTCTACGTGCTGGCCATGACCGCCCTGCGGGAGCAGGGGCTGCGCACCTGGCAGGTCGCCCGCACCCTCGGCCTCGGCCGTCTGCAGGCGGCCCGGCGGGCGGTCCTGCCCGCCGCCCGCCCGACCGTGGCCGCCGCCTTCGCGCTGGTGATGATGGAGGTCCTCACCGACTTCGCCACCGTGCAGTACTTCAACGTCGACACCGTCTCGGTGGGGATCTACCGGGTGTGGAAAGGGTTGGGCGACCGTCCGGCGGCCACCGAACTGGCGTCGCTGGTGCTCGTCTTCGCCCTGCTCGTCATCGCCGCCGAACGGCTGCTGCGGGGCCGGGCCCGCTTCTACCAGCAGGGCGCGAAGGGGTTCCTCGAGCCCATCCCGCTTTACGGTTGGAAGCGTTGGGGGGCGACGGGCGCGTGCCTGACGGTCCTCTCGGCCGCCTTCCTCCTGCCGGTGTGGCGCCTCGTCACCTGGACCAACTTCGGTGATGTCGCCTCGGCCGAGTACGTGAGGCACCTCTCCCGCACCGCCACCCTGGCCGGCCTGGCCGCCGTCTCCTGCCTGGCGGTGGCCGCCCTCGTCACCACGGCCTCCCGTCTCGGGGGCGGGAAGGCGACCCGCTGGGCGGCCCGCGGCCTCCTGGTGGGCTACACCCTGCCCGGCACGGTGATCGCCATCGGCGTGCTCCTGGCCTTCAACGGCGCCGGCCGGGTGGTGTACGCCACCACCACGATCTGGGGGGTGCTCTACGCCTACGTGGTTCGCTTCGTGCCCCTGTCCACGGTGACGCTCGACGCCAGCCTGGAGAAGATGACCCCGTCGGTCGTCATGGCCGCCCGCACCCTCGGGGCCCGGCCCGCCCGGGTGCTGGCCCGCATCCAGATCCCCATGCTCCGGTCCGGGATGACCGCCGCCCTCCTGCTCGTCTTCGTCCACACCTTGAGCGAGCTGCCCATCGTGCTCCTGCTGCGCCCGTTCAAGTTCGACACCCTGTCGGTGTGGATCTGGGACCTCACGGCCAACTCGGCCTGGGAGCAGACCGGGCTGCCGGCGCTGACGATCGTGGCTGCCGCCCTCGTCCCCGTGATCCTCATGGTCCGGGCCGGCGACAACGCCCGCTCCGGCTTCAGCTGGGAGAAGGCGATCGGCGAGCCGTCGCCAATTCAATCGACTGGGCCCGCCGCCGCGGCGGCGGCCGTCCCCGCCGGGGTGCCGGTGACGATGGGGACAGCCCCATGAAAGCCACCGGCGCCGCCCTCCACCTCGACGGGTTGGTCAAGCACTTCGGGGGCATGCAGGCCGTCGACGGGGTCAGCCTGGAACTCGCGGCCGGCGAGCATCTCGCCCTGATCGGCCCCAGCGGATGCGGTAAATCGACCATGCTGCTGCTCATCGCCGGTCTCCTCGCCCCCGACCGCGGGGTGGTCCGTATCGGCGCCCGGACGGTCGCCGGTCAGGGCACCTGGGTCGACCCCGACCAGCGCCGGGTCGGCATGGTCTTCCAGGACTACGCCCTCTTCCCCCATCTCACCGTGATCGCCAACATCGCCTTCGGGCTCAACAAGCTGGGCAAGGCCGAACGGTCGGCCCGGGTTTCCGAGGTGCTCGCCCTCGTCGGCCTCGAAGAGCTGGCCGGGCGCTACCCGCACGAGCTGTCCAGCGGGCAACAGCAGAGGGTGGCCCTGGCCCGTTCGCTCGCTCCCGAACCCGACGTGGTGCTCCTCGACGAGCCCTTCTCCAACCTCGACCGGGCGTTGCGGGACGGGTTGCGCGTCGAGACGAAGGCCGTGCTCCGCCGGGCGGGCGCCACCGCCGTGCTCGTCACCCACGATCACTCCGAAGCGCTCGGGTTCGGAGATCGGGTGGCGGTCATGAAAGGTGGGCGCCTCCTGCAGATGGGGACCCCCGAAGACGTCTACGAGCATCCCGAGGACCGGTTCGTCGCCGGGTTCCTCGGCGCCGCCGACTTCCTCCCGGCGCAGCGCGACGGGGTCGGGCGGGTGCAGTGTGAGCTCGGTTCCCTGGCGGGCTTCATCCTCGGCGAAGTCCGAAGCGACGGCGAACTGTGCGTCATGGTCCGGCCCCACGACCTCACCTTCGACGTCGACGACACCGGGCCGGCCACGGTGACCTTCCGGGAGTACCAGGGTTCCTCGACGCTCTACCAGCTCACGCTCGACTCCGGCCGGCGGCTCCAATCCCGCCAGGCGCCCGGGGTCACGTGTCCCCCGGGCGCCCGGGTGCGGCCCCGGCTGGTCGAGGGAAGCGTTCCCGCGGTGTTCCGGGACGGCCGGCGGGTGTGGCCGCCGGTGCTCGACACCGAACCGGTACTGAGGAGGACGTGAGGATGCGCAGCGGGACGGCCCGGTCGGTTTCGCCGAAGAGGTCACTGTCAGTGACCCTGGCGGGACCTCGTGGTGAGCCTGGCCGAATACACCATCGAGCCGGCCGCCACCACGGTCTCCCCGGGGATCGTTTCCTTCATCCCCACTCGGTGACGTCCGACGACGGCTCGTTCGACTCCAGCCCCGGATGCTCGGCCACCGCCACCGACGAGTGCCTCCAGGCGGGCCAGACGTTCACGTTCAAGTTCGGGAAGATCGGCCGCTACCCCTACCACTCGAAGACGAGTGGCGGTCCCGGCGGTGAGGGCACGTCGGGCACCATCGTGGTGGTCAAGAAGGGCGAGGGCGTCAGCACCAGCAGCGTCCCGAAGTAGCTGAAGCTAGCCGGCCAGCACCTTCACGATCCCGACGACCCCCACCACGACGATGAGAGCCCGCAGGCCGGCCGGCGGCAGGCGCCGGCCGATCCGGGCGCCCAGCTGACCACCGACGATCGACCCGACGGCGATGAGGATCGCCGGGCGCCAGGCGACGTCGGCGGCGAAGACGAACACCACCGCCGCCACCACGTTCACGATGGCGGCCAGCACGTTCTTGGCCGCGTTGATGCGCTGCACGCCGTCGGGGAGCGCCAGGCCCAGGATGGCGATCAGCAGCACGCCCTGGGCGGCGCCGAAATAGCCGCCGTACACGCCGGCGCCGTAAACCCCGGCGAAGAGCCAGGCGCCGCCGTGGAGCGGAGCGGGCGCCGTCCGCGGCCGGAGCTGGGCGGCCAGCCGGGGCTGGAACACGACCAGCCCGCAGGCCAGGGCGATGAGGACGGGGACGATCGCCCTGAACGCCCCGTCCGGGAGCACCAGGAGGGCCAGCGCGCCCGTCAGCCCGCCGCCGAGCGACGCCATCCCGAGCCGGACGAGCCTGTCCCTCTGCCCGGACAGCTCCGCCCGGTAGCCGATGGCGCCCGACACCGAACCCGGCCAGAGGCCCACGGAGTTCGACACGTTGGCCACCACCGGCTCGAACCCGATGGCCAGGAGCACGGGGAACGTGATGAGCGTGCCCGAGCCGACCACCGCGTTGATCGTCCCGGCGGCCATGCCCGCGAGCAGCACCGCCACCTGTTCGAACACCGTCATCGCGTGATCCTGGCAGTGCGGCGGCCGCACGCTCCATCTGGCCCCGGTACGTTATTCACCCCCGTGATCACCGAATACGACGACGACCTCGCTGCCGAACGGGCCTACGTGGCCTCGCTCTACGCCCGTCTCGACGTTCTCCGAGCCCGCACCTCCGGACGCCTCAGCAACGTCCTGGCGGCGGCCTCGGGGACGGCCCAGTGGCGCTCCGAGCGAGATGCCCTGGCCCGCACCTACGAGGACCGCCTGGCCGGCCTCATGGTCGGTGACCTGCCTCTTTGCTTCGGCCGGCTCGACCTGACGGACGGCACCCGGTACCACGTCGGTCGCCTGGCGCTGTCCACCGACGACCACGAACCGCTGCTCGTCGACTGGCGGGCGCCGGCCGCCGAGCCGTTCTACCAGGCAACTCCCCGGGATCACCGCGGGGTCATCCGCCGCCGTCACCTCCTCACCAAGGGTCGCGAGGTGCTGGGCATCGACGACGAGGTTTTCGACCTCGATTCCCTCTCCGAAGACGACCGGGAGGGCCTCCGGGGCGACGCCGCCCTCCTCGCCGCCCTCTCGAAGAGCCGCACCGGCCGCATGGGCGACATCGTCGCCACCATCCAGGCCGAGCAGGACCAGGTCATCCGGGCCGAACTGCCCGGCGTCCTCGTGGTCGAAGGCGGCCCGGGGACGGGCAAGACGGCCGTCGCCCTGCACCGGGCCGCCTACCTGCTCTACACCTTCCGCCGGCGCCTGGCCGGGACGGGGGTCCTCATCGTCGGCCCCAACAACGTGTTCCTGCGCTACATCCAGCAGGTGCTGCCCTCCCTCGGCGAGACCGGGGCGGTGTTGGTGACGCCCGGCGAACTGTTCCCCGGCGTGTCCGCCCGGCGCTCCGAGCCGCACGACGTGGCCCGGGTGAAGAACGACCTGCGCATGGTCGGGGTGCTGCGCCGGGCGCTGGAGGACCGCCAGCGCGTCCCCCGCGAGTACCTCAGCATCCCCTTCGAGGGCGAAGACCTCCGGTTGACCCGGGCCCGGGCCTTGAAGATCCGCGCCTCCGGCCGCCGGGGGGGCCGGCCCCACAACCACTCCCGGCAGCGGGTCGAGAGCATGGTGCTCGACGTCCTCATGCCCCAGATTCCCGTCCGGGGCGACGTGGACAGCCGGGAGGACCCGGAGTTCGTCCGGCGGCGCCTGCAGAACAGCCGGCCCTTCCGGGAGGCGATGGAGTTTCTGTGGCCGGAGCTGTCCCCGCAGGAGTTCCTGAACGACCTGTTCGGGTTCCCGGCCCTGATCCGCTCGGCCGGCGCTCCGCTGACCGGGGCTGGGCTGACCGCCCGGGACCAGGAACTGCTCTTCCGGGAACGCCGGCCTGACCCGGCCCACGTCGACTGGTCGATCGAGGACGTCCCCCTCCTCGACGAGGCCGCCCAGATCCTGGGCGACGTGCCGACTCACCGGGCCGGGCGGACCCGGGCCCGGGACCGGCGCCGCCGCCGGGAACTCGCCTTCGCCGAAGAGACGCTGCGGAACCTCGACCTGTCGATGCCGATCGACGCCAACCGGCTGGCCGGCCGCTACCGGCCGGAGGACGCCATCGAAGCCCTGGCCGAGCGGGCCCGGGCCGACCGCACCTGGGCGTTCGGCCACGTGATCGTGGACGAGGCCCAGGAGCTGTCCCCGATGGCCTGGCGGGTCGTGTTCCGGCGGGTCCCGACCCGGTCGATGACCATCGTCGGGGACCTCGCCCAGGCCGGTGTGCCGTGGGCGCCCCGCACCTGGGACGAGTTGCTCGACCAGTACGCCAAGGGCCGTTGGCGCCGGACCGGCCTGTCGGTCAACTACCGCACGCCGTCCGAGATCATGGACGTGGCCGCCGCCGTCCTGGCCGAGGCCGACCCGGCCGTCGAGCCGCCGGTGGCCATGCGCGACGCCGGGCTCGAGCCGTTCGTCGTCTCCGGCCCGGCGCCGCTCGACGGGGTGGTGACCGACGCCGTGCGGCGCGAACTGGCCGCCATCGGCGACGGCCGCCTGGCCGTCATCTCGTCCCAGGCCCAGCGGGACGGGCTGGAGGCCACCCTGCGGGCTGCGCTCCCGGAGGCCCTGGCGGGCGGGGTCCTCGATTCCTCGGTGGCCGTGCTGTCTGTGCGCGACGCCAAGGGCCTCGAGTTCGATTCGGTGCTCATCGTCGAGCCCGGCGCCATCGCGGAGGAGTCGGAACGGGGGCTGCATGACCTCTACGTCGCCCTGACGCGCTCGACGCGACGGCTTGTTCTGGTGCACTCCGGCGAACTCCGTCCGGAGGTTCTGGCCGCCGCAGTGAGGGATCGGTCGTAACCGCGGTCACTGGCGGGAACTGTCGCTGGCCTGCACCGCATGCCGGTGCAGCGGGACGACAGAACTCAGCCCTTGAGGACGGGCAGGTTGAGCAGCGGCGGCACCGGCGGCTTGGTCACCGGCGGCTTGGTCGCCGGGGCCGGCGGGGGAACGGCGACGGCGTCGAGCACGGGGGCTCCCAGCGTGAGGCCGAGGGTCTTGGGGGAGCCGAAGTCGGTCGTGTCGCCCATGGGCCACAGGGATCCGTCGATGGCAGCGATCCAGTAGCCCTGGCCCGTTGCGCTGGGCACCAGGCGGGCCGCCGCCGGGCGTTCGCACAGGCCGGTGCCGGGCAGCGAGCCGTAGAAGCCGGTGGCGCCGAAGTTGAACACGCCGCCGTCCTTGGCCAGGAGCCAGTAACCGGTGCCGCGGGGCGGTGCCGCCAGGCCGACGATGGGCTGGTTCAGGGCCACGCCGCCGGTGGAGCCGAAGAAGCCGGCGTCGCCGAAGGCGAAGATCCCGCCGTCCTGGGCGACGAGCCAGTAGCCCTTGCCGGTGGGGGTGGCGGCCAGGCCGACGATGGGCTGGTTGAGGGTGATGGCGCCGGTGGAGCCGAAGAAGCCGGCGTCGCCGAAGGCGAAGATCCCGCCGTCGGCGCCGGCGAACCAGTAACCCGTCCCGCCGGGCACGGACGCCATGGCCACCGCCGGGCGGTTCAGCCTCTGGTTGCCGGTCGAGCCGAGGAAGGGAGCCGCTCCGAAGGTGAAAATGCCGCCGTCGGCTCCGAGCAGCCAGTAACCCGTGGCCGAGAGCGCGTCGGGCTTGCGCTTCGGATTGGTGTCGAAGGCGCAGTAGTTGGCGAACCGGAACCCCTGGGCGATGCGCAGCGAGGGGTAGGGGTCGATGGCCGTGCCGTCCGGCCGGTGGATCTCGAAGTGGAGGTGGGACCCCGTGCCCTCGGCGTTGCCGCTGTCGCCGGTGTAGGCGATGACCTGCCCGGCCTTCACCGACGTGCCCACCTCGATGCCGGGCGCCCACACGTGCTCCCGCGGACTGAGGCCGTCGTCCGTTCCCGGCGTGTCGTTGTTGACGTGGAGGTACCAGTACTCCCAGCCCTCCGCGTCGCGCAGCGCGAGCATGTTGCCCTCGCCCGACGGTCCGTTCTCGATCTTGAGCCGCCGGACCTTGGCGTCGGCGGCGGCCAGCAGCGGGCGCATCTTGGGGGCCATCAGGTCGTTCCCGGCGTGGGTGCGGCCGCCGGAGCGGGGGTCGCCGAAGTCGGCCGAGTACGAGAACTTCCCTTCGACCGGCAATGTGATCGTCCGGATGGGCGCGTCGAGCGGGGTGGGCGCGGCGCCGCCCGTCTCCGGAACGGCGACGGTCGCCACCAGCGTGAGGAGGCCGGCGGCCAGGAGGCGCCGGGTCAATCGGGCCAATTCGGACTCCGTCAGGGGGTTGGTTTCGGAAAGGACCGGTGAACAGTTGTTCTCGCGGCATCGGCCCGCCGGCCCGACCGCTTCAGCCGTCGGGCCGGCCCGGCCGCGCGGGTTGTGCCCGTTGGTGCCTTACGAGCCTGCTTATGGCTGGATGCAACTGGTAACCAGTGCGGTGGGTGAGGTCAGGGAGCGAGGCGCTCCCGGACCCAGCCTGTTCCCTCCCGGCGGTACCGGAGCCGGTCGTGGAGCCGATCGTCGCGGTGATGCCAGAACTCGATGGCCTCCGGCTCGATCCGGTACCCGCCCCAGTGCGGCGGACGGGGGACCTCGCCCGGAAAGCGCGCCGCCAGTTCGGCAACCCGGCGCTCGAGGATGTCCCGGCTCTCCACGACCTCGCTCTGGTCCGAGGCCCAGGCCGACAGCTGGCTGCCCCGGGGCCGGTTCCGCCAGTAGGCGTCAGACTCCTCGTCGGACACCCGGCTGACCGGCCCGGTGACCCGGACCTGGCGGTCGGGGGGCCAGAAGAACACGAGGCCCGCCCTGGGATTGGCGGCGAGGTCGGCCGCCTTGGCGCTGGTGCGGTTGGTGTAGAAGACGAACCCCCGGTCGTCGGCCCCCCGCAGCAACACCATGCGCCCCGACGGCCTGCCGTCGGCCGAGGCCGTGACCAAAGTCACCGCCTCGCTCGGCGCTTCCCGGTACCAGTGGTGGAACTGCTCGATCGGGTCGAGCGCGGCGTCGTCTTCGTGCAGGCCCTTCACGCCCGCATGTTTACCCAGGCGTCCCCCGTCCGGTGCGGAGCGGGCTTCGGCGTCTTGGGAGCGTGGGCCTCGCAGTAAGGTCCCCGCCATGGCTGACCTCAGTGTGACCAGCTCCCTGTTCGCCCACGGCGAAACGATTCCCAAGTCCGCCGCCCACACCTGGGCCGGTGGCGACAACGTGAATCCGGACCTGTCCTGGGGCGACGTGCCCGAGGGGACCCAGAGCATCGCCATCACCTGCTACGACCCGGACGCGCCCACCACGGTCGGCTTCTCCCACTGGGTGCTGTTCAACCTCGACGCGGCGACGACGTCGCTCCCGGCGGGCGCCGGAGCGGGCGGCCAGAACCCCAAGGGCAGCGTGCTCGGCTTCACCGACTGGGGGGAGAGCCAGTACGGCGGGATGGCGCCCCCGCCCGGGGACCCGCCGCACCACTACCACTTCACGGTCTACGCGCTCTCTGGGCCACTCGACCTCGACGAGACGACCACCTACGCCAAGTTCCGGTTCTTCATCCGCGGCCAGGTACTGGCCGAGGGAACGCTGACCGGTCTCTACCAGCAGTAGGCCCAAGGACTTACCTGTTGCGCCGTCGACGGTCGTCCGGTGTGGGTGAGGACGCCGCCCGGGTGGTCAGTCGTGGTCGTAGTGTGTCGCGATGACCCGTCGAACCGCTGTCCGCACCGCTTCCGTGCTGCTGGCCGCCATCCTCGTGCTCGGGGCCTGCGGCGACGACAAGGATAGCGCCGAGGCGGGCAGTTCCGGGGAGAAGTGCGAGTTCACCACGGTGGAGGGGTCCGAAGCCGCCGCCACCGACCAGAAGCCCACCATCAAGATCCCCGACTGCGCCGTCCCCACCGACCTCGTGACGAAGGACCTCGTGGTCGGCACCGGAGCGGAGGCGCAGTCCGGCCAGCAGGTCACCATGCAGTACGTCGGGGTCGCCGTCTCCACCAAGGAACAGTTCGACGCCTCCTGGGACCGGGGCACGCCGTTCGGGCCGTTCCCCCTCGGGGCGGGCAAGGTGATCAAAGGCTGGGACCAGGGCATCGTCGGCATGAAGGTCGGCGGACGGCGTGAGCTGGTCATCCCGCCCGCCCTCGGCTACGGGGCGGAGGGCTACCCGCCGGTGATCGTCGGCGACGAGACGCTCGTGTTCGTCGTCGACCTGATCGCGGTGAGCTGAGCGGGGGCGGCCCAGCGGTGGACCGGCGCCGGTTCCTTGAGCTCCTGGCCGGCGCCACGAGCTCGGCGCTGCTCGTGCCGGCCCGGTCGAGCCCAGTCAGGGCGGCGGCCCCAGAAGGGACCCACGAAGGGCCACTGGCCTTCCCCGTCCACCCGGCCTTCCCTGTCCACTACCGGAACGACTGGGGTGCGGGGCTGCCTCCGGTCGGGCCGCTCTCGGAGGAAGCGCCCGAAGACGTGCGCTTCCTCCTCGTGCACCATTCGGCCGCCGGCGACCGCTCCGCCGCCGACGCGGTGCCCGACGAGATCCGCTCCTACTTCCGGCTTCACACCGGCTCGGAGAAGGGCTGGCCGGACGTCGCCTACAACTTCTTCGTCGACCGTTTCGGCGGCGTCTGGGAGGGGCGCCAGGGCAGCCTCACCAGTGCCGTCCGGGGCGACGCCACCGGCGGCAGCCAGGGTTTCGCCCTCCTGTGCTGCTTCATCGGCGACCACCGGACCGAGCCGCCCAGTCCGGAAGCCCAGTCCTCGATGGTGGCCCTCCTCGCCTGGCTGGCCGGCCGCTACGGGATCGACCCTCGGCCGGGAGCGACCACCGGGTTCACCTCCCGGGGCTCCAACCGTTGGCCCGCCGGTGCGTTCGTCACCACCTCCACCATCGCCGCCCACCGGGACATGTCCCGCACCGCCTGCCCCGGCGATGCCGCCTACCGCCTCGTGCGCGACGAGTTCCCCGCTCGGGTCGCCGCCCTGATGGGCCTGCCCGCCGCCGTACCGGTCGCAACGGCGACGACGGCGACGACGCCCACCAGAGTCTCCTCGCCCTCGCCCTCGCCCTCGCCCTCGCCCTCGCCCTCGCCCTCGCCCGCCCAGCCCAGGCTGGCCCCGGACGCCCCCGCCGCCGGCGCCTTGAGCGGTGCCGCCGACGGGCTGAGCCACCGCCGCCCGTCCCGGCGCTGACCCGGCGGCTTTTTCGAAATGTGAACGTCCATGCCGCGTGGCGCGGCATGGGCATTCACAAAAGGCCGGCGGGCGCCGCCACCGGTGTAGCCTGAGTCCTGATAGCGAACTCAGCCGGAGACCGGAGGTAGGGGTTGCCGCGCTTCGCCGATCGCCCGGAAGTCGAGGTCGACGTGGTGGTGGACGCCAGCGCCGCCGACCTGTGGAATCTCATCAGCGACATCGACCTGCCCGCCCGCTTCTCTCCGGAGTTCTGTGGCGGGACGTGGCTGGACGAGGGGGCGCCCGCCCTCGGCGCCAGGTTCCTGGGCCGCAACATCCATCCGGCCCGGGGAGAGTGGGAAACCACGTCGGAGATCGTGGAGTGCGAGCCCGGCCGGGCCTTCGCCTGGGCCGTCGGCGACCCGGCCAACCCGTCGGCGCTGTGGCGTTTCGACCTCGACGAGCAGCCCGACGGCACCCGGCTCCGCCTGTCGGCCCGGATGGGGCCCGGCCCGTCGGGCGTCACGATGCTGATCGAAGGCATGCCCGACAAGGAAGAGAAGATCGTCGACCGCCGTCTCGGCGAATGGCGGGCCAACATGACGGCCACCGTGGAAGGCATCAAGGCCCTGGCCGAAGGCGGCTGACGTGCGGGCCGCCGTCCAGCTCCCGGCCGAGGCCGCGCCCTGGCCGGAGCTGGTCGGCTACGTGGTCGAGGCGGAACGCCTCGGCGCGGACGTGTGCTGGGCAGAGGCCTGGGGTGCCGACGGCCCTCCGCTCTCGGCTACCTCGCCGCCCGCACCGAGCGCATGTTGCTCGGCTCCGGCGTCCAGCCGTAGAACTCGGCCATCACCGGCGGCATGTCGAGGATCGACACCGCCCCCTGGCCTGAGCGGAAGACCTCCGGCCGCCGGCTCATCTCGGGCGGGAACCCGGCCATCTCCGGTTCGGCGAAGAAGGCGAAGGGCCCCCGGGCCCGCAAGGCGGCGAAGGCCGCTTCCCGTTCCGTCGGCGGCCTGCGGCTCTTCGGCCCGCCCTTGGCCCGCCCTACGTAGACCGGGCGGAACCGCGATATGGGGGATCAGTGCCCGGGGACCTTAACGATCCTGCAGGTGCTCCACCACTGCTTCGCTGATGGTGCGGAGCTGGTTCACCTGCTCCGGACTCAGCTGGTCGAAGAGGTGCTCGCGAACGCCGCCGACGTGGACGGGGGCGGCGGCCTCCAGGGCGGCGAAGCCGTCGTCGGTGAGCACGGCCGTCTGGCCCCGCCGGTCCGTGTCGCACAGTTCCCGCCGGACCCAGCCGTCCCCTTCGAGGCGGGCCACCGCGTGGGACAGCCGGCTGCGGGACGACTGTGTGCGCTCGGCCAATTCGCTCATCCGCAGCGCCCGGCCCGGCGCCTCGGAGAGGTGCACGAGAATCTCGTAGTAGGCGTGGGGTATGCCCGGCCCGGCCTGCAGTTCCTTGTCCAGCCGTTCGAAGAGCAGCTGATTCGCCTGCAGGAAGGTCCGCCAGGTGGCCTGCTCGTCCTCGTCCAGCCAGCGCGTCTTCATGACCCGGCATCATAGCGGGAATAGTTGAGACCTCAACCAGGTTGCGGATCCTCCAGCCGTGATCCGGGCCCCCGGGGGCACCTGGGAATTGAAGCGCCGGTTTCTGGTACACCTTCCATGTGCGGAACGGGGGGACCGGCGGACGGAGCGTGGTGCTCGTCTTCGTCCTCAACGCATCGATCCTCACCGCATCGATCCTCTCCGGGTGCGGAAGCAGCGGCTCGAGCGTCCCCGTCCTCAACTGGTACATCAACCCCGACAACGGGGGCCAGGCCGAGCTGGCGGCCAAGTGCACGAAGGCGGCGGACGGTCGCTACCGGATCTCCACCTCCGTCCTACCCAACGACGCCACCGGCCAGCGGGAGCAGCTGGTGCGGCGCCTGGCCGCCGACGACGACTCCATCGACCTCATGAGTCTGGATCCGCCGTTCGTGGCCGAGTTCGCCGAGGCCGAGTTTCTCCGGCCCTTCACCGCCGCGGAGGCCCAGCCGCTGACCGACGGTGTGCTGGAAGGGCCGATCGAGTCGGCCACCTGGGACGGGAAGCTCGTGGCCGCGCCGTTCTGGGCCAACAGCCAACTGCTGTGGTACCGCAAGTCGGTGGCGGCCGCGGCCGGAGTCGACCCGGCGGCGGGCCCGGTCACGTGGGATCAGATCATCGCCGCCGCCGAGCGGACGGGGAAAGCCGTCGACGTGCAGGCCAAACGTTACGAGGGCTACATGGTGCTGATCAGCGCCCTGGTGGCCTCGGCCGGCGGGCGCATCCTCGAGAATCCCGAAGCGGGAAAGGACGTGCGGCCTGGTATCGACTCCGAATCGGGCCGCCGGGCCGCCGCCATCGTGGCCGCCCTCGGGCGCTCCAGGGCCGCCAATCCGGCGCTCCCCACCACCGACGAGGAAGGGGCCAGGGCGTCGTTCCAGGGGCCCCGGGGCGGGTTCATGGTCAACTGGCCCTACGTCCACGGTGCCGTCCAGGAGGCGGTGGCCGACGGGTCGCTCGACCAGTCGATCCTCGATGACATCGGTTGGGCCCGCTACCCCCAGGCGGTGGCCGGCCAGGACAGCCGTCCCCCGCTCGGCGGCATCGACCTCGCCGTCGGCGCCTTCAGCCGCCACGAGACCGAGGCGGTGGAGGCGGTCGCCTGCATCACCTCGGCCGAGAGCCAGCGCCAGTACATGGTGGGAGCCAAGAACTCGGCCGCTCGGGCCGTCGTCTACGACGACCCGGAGGTGCGGCGCATCTTCCCGATGGCCGACCTGATCCGCGACTCGATCGGCGCCGCCGCCCCCCGGCCGAAGACGCCGTACTACACCGACGTCAGCTCGGCCGTGGTGCGGACCTTCCATCCCCCCGGCGCCGTCCGGCCGGAGCGCACCCCGAAGCAGGCGGCCGAGCTGATCGTCGACGTGCTCCACGACCAGGTCCTCCTGTGACAACCGTCGCGCCGCGCACAACCGCAGCGGCCCCGACGCCGCCGCCCCCGGTCCGTACGGATCGGGCCGTCAAGGAACGCCGGCTGGGACTCATGCTGTCGACACCGGCGCTGGTCGTCATGCTGGCCGTCACCGCCTATCCGATGGGTCGGGCGTTGTACCTGTCGCTGTTCAGCTACCGCCTCACCGATCCCTCCGGGCGGGAGTGGGTGGCCTTGCGCAACTACGGGGTCGTGCTCCGCGACAGCCTGTGGTGGAAGGACGTCGGTACCACGGTGACCATCACGGTAATCACGGTGATGGTGGAGCTCGTCATCGGGTTCGCCCTGGCCATGGTGATGCACCGGTTCATCCTCGCCCGCCGGCTCATCCGCACCTCGGTGCTGGTGCCCTACGGGATCATCACCGTCGTCGCCGCCTTCGCCTGGCGCTACGCCTTCGACCTCGACTCCGGTTTCGTCAACACGTGGTTGAATCCCCTTTCAAATGGGCTCGGGGATTTCGCCTGGTTCAGCCACCGTTGGTCGGCCCTCTTCGTGATAGGCGCGGCCGAGATCTGGAAGACGACGCCGTTCATGTCGCTGCTGCTCCTGGCCGGCCTCGCCCAGGTGCCCAACGAGATGATCGAGGCGGCCGAGGTCGACGGGGCGACGTGGCGCCAGCGGCTCCTCCGGGTCATCCTGCCCAGCATGAAGGGCGCCATCATGGTCGCCCTCCTCTTCCGCACCCTCGACGCCTACCGCATCTTCGACTCGGTCTTCGTGATGACCGGCGGCGCCAACGACACCGAGACCGTGTCGTTCCTCACCTACCGCCAGATGATCACCCGCACCGCCCTGGGCCTCGGTTCGGCCGTGTCGGTGCTGCTGTTCCTCACCGTGCTGCTCATCGCCGCGGTGTTCATCAAGGGCTTCAAGGTGGACCTCGGCCGCGTGCGGGGTGACCGGTGATGCAGCGGCGCAACCGTGCCCCGGAGGCGGTGGCCGCCGTCGTGGTGGTCGCCTACACGCTGCTGCCGGTGGCCTGGATCGTCTCGCTGTCCTTCAAGGCGGGCGACGACATCACCAACCAGCGCTTCCTGCCCCGGGTGTGGACGCTGGAGAACTACCGGACGGTCTTCGACTCCGACCTGTTCACCAAGGCCCTGCGCAACTCGATCGGCGTCTCGCTCATTGCCACCGCCGCCTCGGTGGTGCTGGCCACGCTGGCCGCCTACGCCATCGCCCGCCTCGAGTTCCCCGGCAAGCGGGTCATCCTCTCCGTCGCCCTGGCCATCGCCATGTTCCCGACGGTGGCGCTGGTCGGCCCGCTCTTCGACGTGTGGCGCACGGTCGGGCTCTACGACACGTGGCTGGGCCTGATCATCCCGTACATGTCGTTCACGCTGCCGCTGGCCATCTGGATCCTCTCCGCCTTCTTCCGGGAGATCCCCTGGGAGATGGAGCAGGCCGCCCAGGTCGACGGGGCCACCGCCTGGCAGGCCTTTCGCAAGGTGATCGTTCCCCTGGCCGCCCCCGGCGTGTTCACGGCCGCCATCCTCACGTTCTTCTTCGCCTGGAACGACTTCGTGTTCGGCATCTCCCTCACGTCGACGACCGCCGCCCGGCCCGTCCCCGCCACCCTCGCCTTCTTCACCGGAGCGTCGTTCTTCCAGCAGCCCACGGCGGCGATCTCGGCGGCAGCCGTGGTCGTCACCGTCCCCGTCGTGGTGCTCGTGCTCCTGTTCCAGCGCAAGATCGTGGCCGGGCTGACGTCCGGCGCAGTGAAGGGCTGAGCCCGAAAAAGGAGTTCCCGGAATGGCGTCGATCACCTTGCGGAACATCGCCAAGCGCTACGCCGACGGCTACGCGGCCGTGAACGACATCAGCATGGACATCGAAGACGGCGAGTTCATGATCCTGGTGGGCCCGTCGGGGTGCGGGAAGTCGACGCTGCTGCGGATGATCGTGGGGCTCGAGGACATCACCTCGGGCGAGCTGCTGATCGACGGCGAGCGGATGAACGAGAAGGCGCCCCGCGACCGCAAGCTGGCGATGGTCTTCCAGAACTACGCCCTCTACCCGCACCTCACCGTGTTCGAGAACATCGCCTTCCCGCTCCGGCTCCGGAAGGACGTCCGCGAGGAGGAGATCCGCACGAAGGTGGAGGAGGCCGCGACCCTGCTCGAGCTGACCGAGCATCTCGACCGTAAGCCCAGCCAGCTCTCCGGCGGTCAGCGCCAGCGGGTCGCCATGGGCCGGGCCATCGTCCGCGATGCGCAGGCCTACCTGTTCGACGAGCCGCTTTCCAATCTCGACGCCAAGCTCCGGGGGCAGATGCGCACCGAGATCGCCCGCCTCCAGCAGCGGATGGGAATCACCACCGTCTACGTCACCCACGATCAGACCGAGGCCATGACGCTCGGGCACCGGGTGGCGGTGCTGCGCAAGGGCGAATTGCAGCAGCTGGCCACGCCCCGGGAGCTTTACGAACACCCCGTCAACCTGTTCGTGGCCGGCTTCATCGGGTCGCCCCCCATGAACTTCATGCCCGCCTCCGTGACGGGCGACCAGGTCGAGCTGCCCTTCGCCGCCGTCGACCTCCCGGAGTCGGTGGCCGGCCGGGTGGCCGACGGCAGCCTGCTCATCGCCGGCATCCGGCCGGAGCACTTCGAGGACGCCTCCCTGATCGACCCCGAGCACCGGAGTCGGGGCGTGGTCTTCCGGGCCACGGTCGACGTCGTCGAATGGCTCGGCCACGAGCAGTATGCCTACGTCCCCTTCGAGGCTCCCGACGAGGTGAGGGAGCGCCTCCGCGCCCTGGCCCGGGAGCTGGACAGCGAAGCGATGCGCACCCAGTTGGTGGTCGCCGTCGACCCCGCCAGCCAGATCCGCAAGGGCGACTCCGCCGACCTCTGGTTCGACCCCGCGCACATGTATCTCTTCGACCCCGCTAGCGGCGAGTGCCTGACCCGCTCGCGCCGCGAGATGTAAAGAACGCTCGGGCTATCGTCGCACCCTGATGGGCCCGATCGTCTTCGTCGTGGTGTTCCTCGGCCTGCCCCTGGCGGCGGCCCTGTTCCTCGCCGCCTACGTGACCGGGACGGTCTTGTGGAGTGCGTTCGGCGACGTCCACCCGATCCTGTGGGTGCTGACCTTCACCATCGCGATCGTCGGCGGCGTGGCCCTCGGCCTCTACCGCGCCAGCCTGCGGGGCCCGCCGCCCTAGACCTAGACGTCGTTGGCTGTGTTTACTCAGACGCCGTTGGCTGGGGCTTCCTCGCCGAAGGTCACCACCACGTCGGTGATGCCGAGGGGCGCCAGGAGCCCTTCGAGCATCTGGCGGGTGTTCGCCTCCGCCTTCTCGATGAGCGCGGTGCCGGAGGCCGCGGCGGCGGCCAGTTTGTCCTCGGCCCGCAGCAGCAGCGGGCGCTCGCTGGTCGGCGTGTCGCTGAAGACGCCGCCCAGGCGGTCCAGCATGCCCCGGTCGCGGGCGACCACCCGGCTCCGCTCGGTGTCCAGGCGGGGCTCGGACAGGATGGCGTGGGGGAGGGCGATGCTGACCGACCTGCCGTCCTCGGAGACGAAGATGGTCTCGGCGCCGAGCCGGGAGAAGTCGACCGAGGCGGCCACCTCGCCGGCCACCACCATCGTGGTGCGCTCGCCCTTGACGAAGGACGGGAGCCAGCGGGCGTCCTTTTCCAGGTCAACGATGACGGAGTAGTTGGCCTGGGCCGCCTCGTAACTGGTGAGGTCTTCCAGGGCATGCAGCACGGCCGGTTCCGTGCGGTCGACGGTCTTGGTGGCGAAGGGATTCACGAACGACGGGAGCACGTCCAGCAGCCGTCCGGCGCCGGCCAGCATGACGAAGGCCAGGGCCACCACCAGGGCCGGCTTGACCAGGGACCGGGCGGCGCGGGTGGGGCGCGGTCGCGAGATGGCGTAGGCGTCCAATGTCTCGGCTCCTCGTGCACTTGGGCGTTCTTCGTCCAACCGGAAGACCCGGGGTTGTCTTCCCGGGTTACCCTCCGCCCCCGAAATGTCCGATGCGGACGGTTCGCGCGTACCGCGGGAGCCGTCCGGGTGGTGCAGCACCGGGCCTTGCGCCGGCTCGCCGAAATCTTCTCGGCCGAGGACGTAACGCACTAACCGGCTCGCGCGTTCTAGTAACCGTGAGCGACACCGCACCGCCGCCGGGGCGCAGGGTCCCGGGCGGCGAAGGCGGTGGGCGGTAGAGGTGCGAGAAGAATTCCCGATCGACGAAAGCACGGCCGAGCGGCTGCTGGCCGGCCTGGTGGCGCCCGACGACGCGCTTCCGGGCTACCGCGCCCTAGCCCGTGCTTTCGACGACGCCCGCCGGCCACTCGAGGAGGACGAGTTGGCCGGCCGGGCGAACATCGTGGCCGCCGAGTAGATCCCCCCGACGCCGGCGCCAACCCCCCGGCGCCGGCGGCGTACCCTGCGGCCATGACCGACCACAGCCGCAGCCGCTTCATCGATCCCCCCATCGCCGAGTACGCCGCCGCCCATTCGAGCGGCGCGGACACGGTGCAGCGGGACCTGCGGCAGGCCACCCGGGACAAGACCGGCGGGGCGGCGGGGATGCAGATCGGCGACGATCAGGCCGTCTTCATGGAGATCCTGGCCCGGGCGCTGGGGGCCCGTCGCGCTATCGAGATCGGCACCTTCACCGGCTCCTCGGCCTTGGCCGTCGCCCGCGGGATGGGTCCGGACGGGCGCCTCCTGTGTTGCGACGTCAGCGAGGAATGGACCGCCATCGCCCGGGAGTACTGGGAGAAGGCCGGCGTCGCCGGGAGGATCGAGCTCCGGCTCGGCCCGGCGCTCGACACGCTGCGTTCCCTGCCCGCCGAGCCGGCCTTCGACCTGGCCTTCGTCGATGCCGACAAAGAGGGCTACCTCGCCTATTACGAGGAATTGATCCCCCGGCTCCGGCCCGGCGGCCTGCTCCTCGCCGACAACACCCTGTGGAGCGGGGCCGTGCTCCGCGAATCCGACGACCCGGACACCAAGGCCCTCCGGGCCTTCAACGACCGGGTGGCCGCCGATTCGCGTGTGCGGGTGGTGCTCCTTCCCATCGGCGACGGGGTGACGCTGATCCAGAAGCTGTAGGCCCAGACGTCGCTGTTGACGCGGAGAAAGCCCGCCCCGAATGCGCGGGGCGGGCTTTCTCTCCGGCTCCTGGGGCGCACGGGAGCCGGTCGCCTCCGGCGTCGCCGTGGGTGGCGCCGGCTGCGGGGTGGGGGGCTTCGTTGCCCTTCCAGACGTACAGACGTTGACAAGTCGTTCCCATGACGCCAATTGTCCTGATTTTCCTGAGAGGCTCTGATTCTCCTGAGAGGCGCGGGTCCGGGGAGGATGCGGGCATGAGCGAGCTCCTCTGGTCCCCTCCGCCCGACGCGCAGGGCCGCACCCGGCTCGGGCGCTACCTGGCCTGGCTGGACCACCACCACGGCCGAAGCTTCGGCGGCTACGACGACCTGTGGGCCTGGTCGGTCGATGATCTGGCCGGTTTCTGGGGTTCCATCTGGGAGTTCGCCGGCCTGTCCGACGAGCCGTTCCCGGGCCCCGTGCTCAGCGACCGGCGCCTTCCTGGGGCCCGGTGGTGGCCCGAGGCCCGGCTCAACTACGCCCGGTACCTCCTGGCCGGAGTCGAGCCGCAGGCGGTGGCGGTGCGGGCCCGCTCCCAGACCCGTGGCCCGGTCGACCTCACCGCCGCCGAACTGGCCGACCAGGTGGCCCGGGCCCGGGCCGGCCTCGTCCGGCTCGGAATCGGCCCCGGTGACCGGGTGGCCGCCTACCTGCCCAACATTCCCGAGACCCTGGTCGCCTTTCTCGCCACCGCCAGCCTCGGCGCCATCTGGTCGTCGTGCGCGCCCGAGTTCGGCACCCGCAGCGTGCTCGACCGGCTGCGCCAGATCGAGCCCAAGGTGCTCTTCACAGTGGACGGGTACCGCTACGGCACCCGCTCCGTGGACCGGCGGGCCGAGGTGGCCGCGATCCGGGCCGAGCTTCCCAGCCTGGCCGCCACGGTGGCCGTCCCGTACCTCGACGCTGGCTCCCACCTCAATCCCGGCCCGGCCCAGATTCCCGGTGCCATTACCTGGGACGACCTGCTGGCCGAGTCCGGTCCCCTCGACTTCGAGGCCGTCGCCTTCGACCACCCGCTCTACATCCTGTACTCGTCCGGGACCACCGGCCTGCCGAAGCCGATCGTGCACGGCCACGGCGGCGTCCTCGTGGAGCACTGGAAGGTACTGGCCCTTCACCACGACCTCGGCCCGGGCGACCTGTTCTTCTGGTTCTCCACCACCGGCTGGATGATGTGGAACCTGCTGATCTCGGGGCTCCTCACCGGGGCGGGCGTCGTGCTCTTCGACGGCGACCCGGCCTCCCCCGACCTCTCGGCCCTCTGGCGCCTGGCCGAAGAGACGGGCACCACCTACTTCGGCGCCAGCGCGCCCTTCGTGCTGTCGTGCCGCAAGTCCGGCATCGTGCCCAAGGATCTGGCCGACCTCAGCGCGCTGCGGGGCGTCGGCTCCACCGGCGCGCCCCTTCCGCCCGAGGGCTTCCGCTGGATCTACGAGGCTGTCTCCCCCGACGTGCATCTGGTGTCGGTGAGCGGCGGAACGGACGTCTGCACCGCCTTCGTCGGCGGCAGCCCCCTCCATGCGGTGCGGGCCGGCGAGATCGCCTGCCGTTTCCTCGGCGCCAAGGTGGAGGCGTTCGACCCGGACGGCAAGCCGGTGGTGGGGGAGCAGGGCGAACTCGTCATCACCGAACCGATGCCCTCCATGCCCGTCGGCTTCTGGGGGGACACCGACGGCTCCCGCTACCGGGCCGCCTACTTCGAGGACTTCCCGGGCGTCTGGCGCCATGGCGACTGGATCACCATCGCCCCCGACGGCAGCTGCGTGATCACCGGCCGCTCCGACGCCACCCTCAACCGGGGCGGAGTGCGCCTCGGGACGAGCGAGTTCTACTCGGTGGTGGAAGGCCTTCCGGAGGTGGCCGACAGCCTGGTCATCCATCTGGAGGACCCCGAAGGCGGGCCCGGGAAGCTGCTGCTGTTCGTCGTTCCCGCCGGCGGAGCCGTCCTCGACGACGGCCTGCGGGCCCGCATCGCCACCGAGCTGCGCAGCTCGCTGTCGCCCCGCCACGTCCCCGACGAGATCCACGCCGTGCCCGCTGTGCCCCGCACCCTTTCCGGCAAGAAGCTGGAGGTGCCGGTCAAACGGATCCTCACCGGCACGCCGGCGGAGGCGGCCGCCAGCCGGGGATCAATGGCGAACCCGGAGTCGCTGGACGCCTTCGAAAATATGGTTCCAGACTAGGAACTCAGGTGTAACTGGCGGGCGTACAACCTCACGAGCACCTGCGGGAGGCGCTGGAGAGCCAAGCTCCGAGACATCGCCGAAGGCGTCGTCTACACCGGCGAACTCGTCGAAGACGACCTCGGCTGACGCCCGGATCGGTTTTCGGCGAGGCCAGGGATCCCCGGGGACGACGGCCACGCCGGCCTCGTCGAGGATACGGGCGGCGAGGGCGGTGCTGTTCCGCCCGGTGATCAGCCATCACCTATTCTGCTCCGTCCGCGTCGATCCGCCGTCAACCAATGGCCGCGAGCCCTTGGCGGAGGAATCCCAGCGCAGTCTCCCGCTGGTCGGAGGCGGCAAGCAGTTCGGAGTAGGAGAGGGCGGCGCCGAAGGGGGCGTTCCAGTACTCGCCGGGCTGACCTTCCCGGTTCAGGCCGTCGCGGTGCAGCCCTTCCAGATGCAGCCTTTCCAAGTTCCGGGGGCCGACGTAGACGTAGGGTTCGGGCGCCCAGGCGTCACCTGGGGAGCAGCCGAAGTTGGCCGCCCCGTCGTCGAAGGCGAGGTCGAAGTGCTCGGGCCACAACTGGACCCGCGTCACCTCGGCGCCGGTGGCGCGCCGCTCGGCGCGGAACCGCTCCAGCACCGAGGCGCCGAAACCGAACCAGTCGCCGATGGCGGCCGAGGCGTCGGCGTCGACGGGCAGCAGCGCGCCCGGATCGCCCAGGCCGGCCAGGTCGGAGCCCACCCCCGGATCGCCAGGCTGTTCGACTCCGGGCAATTCGACATCGGCGAAATCGGCGGCTTCGGCCAGGGTGCCGATCTCCTGCGCCCACGCCTGGTCTCCCAGTTGGCGCACGACGTCGGGCCCCTCGACCCGCAGTTGCTCGTCGGCCCCGAAGAACGGGGTTCCGAAGCCGCCGGCGGTGAAGCGAAGCCCGATCTTGCCGTTGGCCGCCTTGCGGGCGGGGGCGAGCACGTAGACGGCCAGGCGCCGGAGCGACTCCCTCGTCTCGGAGAAACCGGCCGGCAGCAGCCCGAGCCGGTCCCACCCGCCCAGCCACCGCTTGGCGCACCAGGGCTCCAGGTCAGGGTCGTCCCGGCACAGCGAATCCCAGGTCAGATCGCCGTCCCCTATGGGAGAGACCAGGAGCCGGTCAGCCACGTACCCGCCCCGCGGTGCGGGATCGTCGGCGAAGAAGGGTGGTTCGCCCACCGCCGGGGGCGAGGGTTCCAGTATCCGCACCTCGTAGCGGGCGCCCAGGCGCGTCCTGGCCTCGGTCTTCGGGTTCCGGGCCGGTATGGCTTCCATGGCGTCAGAGGTCACTGTTAAACGGCGGCGGCCCGGAGCACCATGATCGCCACGTCGTCGTCGGTGCGCTCGCCCCGGTGCTCCAGGACGGCCCGTTCGATGCGGCGGGCGATCCCGGCTGCGGATCGTCCGGCGCACGTCGTCAGGAGTTGCTCGAGCCGCTCCAGCCCGAACTCCTCACCGTTCTCGCTGCGGGCCTCGATGACGCCGTCCGTGTAGAGGACGAGGGCGTCGCCGGGGAAGAGCGTGAGCGGCTGGTCGGTCAGCCTCACGTCGGGAAAGACCCCGAGCAACGTCCCCGGCGACCCGTCGAGAACCTCCACCGACTCGTCATCCCGCAGCACCAGCGCCGGCGGATGACCGCCGCTGGCCAGGGTCACCTCCAGCAGCCCCCGCTTCGGGGCGAGGCAGGCGAAGACGGCGGTGAGGAACCGTTCGGCCGCCGCTTGGCGCAGCATCGCCTCGTTCAGGGCGACGAGCACTTCGCTCGGGTGGTCGGCCATGGCGGTCAGGGCCCGCAGCGTGTAGCGGGCCAAACCGGTGAGGGCGGCCGCCTCCGGGCCGAAGCCGCTCACGTCGCCCAGTACGACGGCCCAGTTGCCACTCTCGGTCTCGAACACGTCGTAGAAGTCGCCGCCCACCAGGTTGCCCGCCCCCGTGGCCCGGTACCGGGCGGCGATGTCGACGCCGGGAATCTCGGGCAGGAGCGGCGGCAGGAGCGTCTTCTGCAGGGCGGTGGCCACCCGGGAACGCTCCTCGAAGAGGCTGGCGTGCTCGAGGGCCACGCCCAGCTGGCTGCAGAGCCCCTCGACGAGCTCCTGCTGACGGGCCGGGAAGGCGTGAGCCCGGTGATGCCCGAGGAACACCGTGCCCAGCCGGTTGCCGACCCGGCCGTGCACGGGCACGGCCAGCCAACTCCGGACCAGGCGGCCGTCGGCCAGGACTCCGTAGGCCCGGGCGGCGTCCTCTCCTCGCACGCGGCTCGTGACGTCGTCGATGCACAACGCCCGGTCCGACTCCAGAGCGGCGGCCAGCACGGGGGCGCGGCCGATGGCCGGCGCCTCGGCGAAATCCTCCCGGGAGCACCCGACAAAGGTCAGCGTGGCCCGCTCGTTGGTGGACGGCAGGTACAGACCGAAACGGGCGCCAGCCAGTTCGCGGGCCGCATCGGTGATGCCTTCGGCCAGGCGATCGGGGTCGAGCTCGGCCACCAGGGTGGGGAGCCGGAGGAGGAGACCCTCCAGCCGTTCCCGTTCTGCCTCCAGTTGCTCGATGACCCGGCGGGCCGCGTCCCGTTGGTTGACTTCCTCGGGATTCACCCCCCGGCCTCAGGCGCCGGGAGTGGCGTCCGGTCGACTTCGAACCACACGGTCTTGCCTCCCCCCGGGGCCTGGCGCACGCCCCAACGCCGGGCCATGGACTCCACCAACGCCAAGCCCCGGCCTGAATCTTCGTCGATCTTGGCGTCCCGGGGAGCGAGCGCGGACTCCGAGCTGTCGGTCACCTCCACGCAGGCGGCCTCGGCGGTCAGCCGTACGAGCACCTCGACGTCGGATTGGGCGTGGACGACCGCGTTGGTCACCAGCTCGGATACGAGCAGCGTCACCGTATTGGTCAGCTCATCGAGATCCCATTGGGACAGGGCGTCCCGGACGAAGCGCCGGGCCGCCCGGGGGGTGGTGTCGTCCCGGCCGAGGCGGGTACGCGCCTCGTCGAGGACGGCCTGGATGGCGCCGACGAGCCCGGCGATCGCCTCCAGTTCCTCGCCGAAGCGCCGGGCCCGCGTCGCCTTCGTCAGGAAGCCCAGGGCGCCGGCCGCCTGGCTGGCCAGGCCCAACTCGGCCGGGTCGTGGCTCGACACCAGCACGACCCGGATCTTGGGGGCCACGCGCCGGATTCCGGGCAGGGCGTCGAAGGCGTCGAGGCCTTTGAGGTCCGTATCCAGCAGCACCAGGTCGGGCCGGCATGCCGCCGCCACCTCGGCGGCGTCCGGGCCGTCCGCCTCCCCCACGACGGCGAAGCCGGGGTGGCTGTCCAGAGCCAGGCGCAGGACCAGGCGGAAGTCCGGGTCGTCGTCGACCACGAGCACGCGTTGACGGTCGGCGATCACGGGCCGCTCGAAGGTCCCGCGGTGCCCCCGGGACCCGGGGGATCGGCCAGCTCGAAGAAGACCGTCGCGCCGCCCTCGGCCCCCGGCTCGGCCCAGATCGTCCCTCCGTGACGGTCCACGATCCGCCGGCAGACGGCGAGTCTCAAAACACGGGTGTCCCCGTCGGCCGCCCGCCGGGCGAACACCGTGAACAGGCGTGGGAGGTCGGCCGGGACCACCTTCCAGCACGGGTCGGACAGCCCCACCCGCCAACCGCGGCCGGCCCGCGCCCCCCACACCGACACGTCGCAGACCGCCGACCGTGGGGGGTGCACGGAGTGCTCTAGCAGGTTCACGAACAGCCGCGTCAGCTGCGCCCGATCGCCCTCGACGGTGGGCAGCGTCCCGGCCGTCACGGTGACTCCCGCCTCCTTCAGGCTCACACCGAGCTCAGCCTGGGCGTTGTCGAGCACCTCCCGGAGCGGCACCGGCTCCCGGTGCAGCGCCGCGGTGGCCGACCGGGCGTACTCCAGCAGCTCGGCCACGCGGTCCCGGGCCCGCTCGATGCCGGCCGACGCCCGCCCCGCCAGCAGGCCGGCCTCCTCGGGGAGCACGTCGCCGTGGCGGTGGGAGAGCAGGTCGAGCAGGCCGGCCACGGTGTAGAGGGGCTCCTTGATCTCGGCCGCCGTCACCTGGGCGAAGCGTTCCAAGGCGGCGTTGGACCGCTCTAGCTCCACCGACTGCTGGCTGAGCGCCGTGTGGGCCCGGGCAAGCTCGGCGACGCGTTCGGCCAGCTCGGCCCGCTGGTGTTCGATGGTCGTGCCCCGGATCCACAGCTCCGTGAACACGGCCACTTTGGCCCGGAGGATGTCGGGCTCGAACGGCTTGTAGACGTAGTCCACCGCGCCGGTTTCGTAGCCCCGCAGGTAGTGCTCCGGTCCCCCCGAGATGGCGGTCAGGAAGATGATCGGGACGTGGCGCGTCCGTTCCCGCCCCTTGATCAGCCGGGCGGTCTCGAAGCCGTCGAGGACGGGCATCTGCACGTCGAGCACGATGAGCGAGAACTCGTCCGCCAGCAGGTGGCGCAGCGCTTCCTCACCGGAGTTCGCTTCGACGGTCTCCAGCCCGAGCGGCTCCAGCACCGCCCGCAGGGCGAGCAGGTTGTCGGGCCGGTCGTCGACGAGCAGGACCCGGGGCCGGAGGTCGGTTGCCCGGTGAGTGGAATCGATCACCATCCCCGTTCCTAGCGGTCGAGCCACAGGCGCATGAGCGACTGCAACTGGTTGATCTCCACCGGCTTGGTGATGTAGTCGGAAGCGCCGGCGGCCAGGCTCTTCTCCCGGTCGCCCCGCATCGCCTTGGCCGTCAAGGCGATGATCGGGAGGTCCTTGAAGCCTGGCATCTTACGGATCGCCTGGGTGGTCTCGTAACCGTCCATCTCCGGCATCATGATGTCCATCAGCACGAGGTCGACGCCGGATGTGTGCCGGAGCAGTTCGATGCCATGGTGGCCGTCCCCGGCGGTCAGCACCTCGGCCCCCCGGTCCTCCAGGGCGCTGGTGAGGGCGTACACGTTGCGCATGTCGTCGTCGACGATGAGGATCCGGGCTCCGGCCAGCGAGCGCTCCCCGGGCTCCGCGGACGACTCGTCCCAGTCGGGCCGGGACGGCAAGGTCGCCGGCGCGGTGGGGGCCGCTGAGCCGCTCGCGACCTCGACCGGTGCGCCGAGCGCCGGCAGCAGCAGCGTGAAGGTCGAGCCTGTGCCGGGCTCGCTCTCCACCTGGATCTCGCCGCCCAGCAGCCGGGCGATCTCCCGGCTGATCGACAGGCCGAGTCCCGTGCCGCCGTACTTCCGGTTGGTGGTGCCCTCGGCCTGCTGGAAGGCCTCGAAGATGACCAGAAGCTTCTCCGACTCGATGCCGATACCGGTGTCGGTGACGGAGAAGGCGATCACCTCGGGGGTGCCCTCGAGCAGGTGGTTGAAGTAGCGCGTGCCCTGTGGCGCCCGGTCCACCCGCAGGTTGACGGCGCCCTGTTCGGTGAACTTGAAGGCGTTGGACAGCACGTTCTTCAGGATCTGTTGGACCCGGTGCCCGTCGGTGGTGATCGTCTCGGGCAGGCCCGGGGCGACATCGAAGGTGAAGTTGATGGTCTGCTGATCGGCGATGGGGCGGAAGGTCTGCTCCAACTCGGCCACCAGGCCGGTGATCCGGACCGGGGCCATGGCCACGTCGAGCCTGCCCGCCTCCACCTTGGACAGGTCGAGGATGTCGCTGATCAGGTTGAGCAGGTCGTGGCCGGCGTCGCGCATCGACCGGGCGAACTCGACCTGCTTGTCGGTCAGGTTGCCTTCGGGGTTGTCGGCCAGCAGCTTGGCCAGGATCAGCAGGCTGTTGAGCGGCGTGCGCAGCTCGTGGCTCATGTTGGCCAGG
>CAZCVW010000005.1:0-29898 GCA_964502185.1 uncultured Burkholderiales bacterium | reverse complement strand
GGGAACACCCCGTCCCACAACGGGAGGAACGCGCCGCCGGAGTCGACCAGGTAGATGCACGGGAGGTGGTTCTCCCGGGCCACTTCCTGGGCCCGGAGGTGCTTCTTCACCGTCATCGGGTAGTAGGTGCCACCCTTGACCGTGGCGTCGTTGCACACGATCACGCACTCCACGCCCGACACCCGGCCGATGCCGGTGATGATCCCGGCCCCGGGGGCCTGGTCCTCGTACATGCCGTGGGCGGCGAGGGCGGAGAACTCGAGGAAGGGCGTGCCGGGGTCGAGGAGGCGCTCCACCCGGTGGCGGGGCAGGAGCTTGCCGCGGGCCAGGTGCTTCTCCCGGGCCTTCTCCGACCCTCCGAGGGCGGCCTTGGCCGTCTTCTCCCGCATGTCGGCGACGGCGGCCTCGATGGACGCCCGGTTGGCCAGGGCCCGTTCCGAGTGGGGGTCATGGGCGGTGCCCAAGGTCGGATAACCAGTGGGATATCTCGCACTGTTCACTTGGGTTTCGCTCCCAACATCTGACGGATCAGGACGGCGTAGGTGTCGGCCACCTGGCGGTAGCTGAGCCTTCCCGGCTCGCGCAGCCAGTAGTCGATCCCTTTCAGCAGGTCGAGTACGGCGATGCCGGTCAGCTTCGGGTCGGGCACAGAGAACTCGCCGGCGGCGGCCCCGTCCGCCACGAACCGCTGGAACGTCTGCTGGAACCGGCGGCGGACGGCCTGCAGCTCCGCGAAGTGTTCCGGCGCGAGATGGCCCATGTCCCGGAAGAGCACGGCGATGGCGTGGCGCCGGGCCCGGGAGTCGTTGACGTAGGCCCGCACGAACCGCTCGAGGCGCTCCCCGTGCGATTCGTCGGCCCGTAGGTGGGGGAGGAGCCCGGCGAAGAACTCTTCGGATCCGTACTGCGTGATCCGGTAGAGGATCTCCTCCTTGGAGGAGAAGTGGTGGTAGAGCGAGCCGCCCTGGATCCCCGCCGCCTGGGCGAGGGCCCGCGTGCTGGCGCCCTGGTAGCCGCGCTCGTAGAAGAGCCGGCTGGCCAGTACGACGATCTCGTCAGCGCGCTTGAGGGTGGCGGCCATACGGCCACCACCCTACCAAGCGCTAGGTAGTCTGAATCAATCCGGCAGCTTCAGGGCCAGCTAGCGGATGGCCTGGAAGCCCACGATGGGGGCTCCTGCGCCGTTGCCGCCGACGGAGCCCAGGAAGGGGGCGTTCCCGAACGAGAACACACCACCGTCGGAGGCGACCAGCCAATACCCGGTACCGGCCCGAGCCGGTGTCATCCCCACGATCGGCTTGTTCAGCGTGATGTTTCCGGTTGAGCCGAAGAACTCGGCGTCGCCGAAGGAGAAAATTCCGCCATCGGTGGCGGTAAGCCAGTAGCCGGCCCCGCTCGGGGAGGCGGCCATCGCCACAATCGGCTTGTTCAGCGTGATGTTTCCGGTTGAGCCGAAGAACTCGGCGTCGCCGAAGGCGAAGATCCCGCCGTCGGAGGCGACCAGCCAGTAGCCCTTGCCGGTCGGCGTCGGGGCCATGCCCACGATCGGCTGGTTGAGCTTGATGCCGCCGGTGGAGCCGAAGAAGGCGGCGTCGCCGAAGGCGAAGATCCCGCCGTCCGTGGCCGTGAGCCAGTAGCCCTTGCCCGACGGGGTGGCGGCCATCGAGACAATCGGCTTGTTGAGCTTGATGCCGCCGGTGGAGCCGAAGAAGGCGGCGTCGCCAAAGGCGAAGATCCCGCCGTCGGTGGCGGTGAGCCAGTAGCCGGCGCCGGTGGGCGTGGGAGCCATGGCCACGATCGGCTGGTTCAGCTTGGTGCCGGCCAGGGAACCCAGGGCGCCCGCCCCGCCGAAGTTGTGGACGCTGCCGTCGGTGCGGACCATCCAGTAGCCCGGCCCGCTGGCCAGCGGGGCCGGGTTCGCCACCAGAGCGGGGGGCGCCGAGGTGCCGGGCAGCATGAACAGGCCCCGGGAGGTCCAGTCGAAGTTGCCCGAGTTGCTCACGACCGAGTCGCTGCCGGGCACGGGCCGTCCGTCGGCGAAGTCCATGGCCACCAGGGCGCCGCCCTTGGCCACCGTGAGGCGGTTGTTGATGAGCGTCATGCCCCTGATGTTCCGGAAGTCGAGGCCGTCGCCCTCACCGGCGGCCACGAAGACCTCGTAGCCGACCACGTTGCTCTCGGGGGCGAAGCCCCGCCAGAAGAGCCGTCCGTCGCCCGTGACCGTGTGGTAGAGCCGGCCGTTGTCGTAGAAGATCCCGGTGAGGCGCTTGATGGGGAACTGCGACTCGGGCGTGTCGTAGAGGTTGACGTTCTGCGGGGCGCCGATCCCGCCGGCGCCGATGGAGCGCACCTGCAGGGTGCCGTCGTTCGTGCCGGTGTAGAGCTTGTCGCCGACGGCGAAGGCGCTGGTCACCCGGGTCCATTCGGCGCTGCCGCCGAGGTTCGTGCCGGCGCCTACCGCTCGCCCGTCGAAGAACCGGCGGGACAGGCTGCCCCCCGGCGAGATGGAGTAGAGGTCGCCGGAGGCGGCGGCGTCGGAGATCCTCGGGTCGGCGCTTCCGCCGGCCAGCGGGAAGAAGGCGATCTTCTGGTGGGTCTCGCCGCCGATCAGGTCCGTGTCGCTGCCCACGTAGAGGCCGGTGGGGGTGGAGGCGAGTGCCCAGGCGCCCTCGCCGCGGGCCCGGCCGGGGTTCCAGGACAGCGGCAGGCCGCTGGCCGGGTCGAGGGCGGCGATACCGTCCCGGGGGACGGCGCCGGGGCCGGCCGTGGCCGTCTCGTAGGTGCCGTTGGGCCGGTTGTTGTTGAGCCAGCGGAAGTGGCCGCCGACGTATACGGCGCTGCCGGTGACGGCCACGGCGGTGAAGCTGTCGCCGCCGTCGCGGTCGACCCAGGTGGGGTCGAGGTTGGCGCCCCGGGGGGGGAGCTCCCAGCGGGAGGCGCTGTCGCAGAGAGCCGTCCGGCTGTAGCCGCCGGTGGTGACGATGACGAAGTACTGGCCGTCGGGCGAGATGTCGACGTCGCGCATGTGCGAGTCGAAGGTCGTCTCCGAGCACTCGGCGTCGAAGCGGGCGGTGTGCCAGTCGGCCAGGCGGGCGGGGCGGGAGGCGACGTCGAGGAGGGCGATCTGGGGGCGGGACTGCCCGCCGGCGACCAGGAAGTTGCCGCCCGCCACGAGCGTGGACCCGTCGGGGGTCACGGCGATGGTCTCCACCCGGGGCCGGAGGCCGAGGCGGGGCTGGGTGAAGGCGATGTTGAGGCCGCCGTCGAGCACGCCGCTGCCGGTGTTGACGGCGGCGAGGCCGCCCCGGGCCTCGTGGTTGACGTCCACGAAGACGCCGGCCAGGAAGAGGCGGGTGCCGTTGACGGCCATGTCCTTCACGCCGGAGCTCACGTTGACGCGGAAGCCGGGGGCGAGGGCGCCGGTCGCGGGGTTGAGCTTGACGAGCTTGTCGGTGTTGCCGCCGACGTAGTTGGCCGTACCGGCCACGAAGATGGCGCCGTCGGGGGACGGGGCGAGGGCCTCGACTGCCTTGTCGGCGGCGGGGTCGGGGTCGACGCCGAACTCGGGCACGAAGCCCGGGTCGACCGTGCCGCTGTTGGCGTCGAAGGCGAAGATGCCCTTGCGGGTGAGGACGGGCTTGCCGGCGCCGACCTCGGCGACCTTGGTGAAGGTGCCGCCCACGACGATGCGGTCTCCCATCGGGAGGATGGTGGTGACCTTGCCGTCGAGGATGTTCGGGGTGTGGTCGGCGGGGTTGGCCGACACGACCCCGTTGTGGGGGGCGTAGAGGCCCTCAGCGGCGCTGGGGATGAGCGCGGCGGTGAGCGTTAGGGCGAGGACGGCGACGGTCCGCTTGAACATCCGGGGTACCTCGTTGGGGGAAGGCGGGTGGATGGGGGACAGCGCTCCGTCTGGCGCCTGAGCGCGACAGTGCCGATGCGAGAAGAGTTCTGCGCTCCATCGGTGTGCCCCTCGGGGGCCACGGCAGCTAAGCGCAGGTGCGACCACAGTGTCCGGAAACGCCTTCGCGAAGACGCGGACCGGGACCTAGCGGAGGGGTTGGACCTCGGTCGCGGCGGTGATCTCGAGCCCTTCGACCGAGGCGAACAGCGTGCTGCTGTCCGGTCCCGTCCCGGTCACGTGGAGCGTGCAGGTCCCGTTGTCGGGCGTCACGCAGGAACTGAGGCTCGCACCCGGGGCGACATCGGTGATCGCCCCCTCGCCGACGAGGGCGAAGGTGAGCGTCTGGCCGCCGGCGGCCACGAAGCCCTGGCCCCGGTGCTCCTCGAGGTGGGCGGTGTAGACGTCCACGCCGTTCCCGCCGGTGGCGTCGGCCGGAGTCAGCGAGAGCCGCCAGGTGGCGGCGGGTTGGGCGGAAGCCTGGGGGTCCGGGCCGCCCGGCAGGCCGAGGGTCACGGCGGCCACGGTGCCGAGAACCAACGGTGCCGCCATCAGGGCGGGCCAGGTCCTGGGCCGAAGGAAGCGAAAAGGGGACGTGATGATCTCCGTTCGTGGTCTCCGGCCTCCCGCCCGGTGTGTCTGCAACGTCCGCCGGGGCCACCCTCGGGTGGCCCCGGCGCCGCCGATCAACGGGATGGTGAAGCTGGTTCAGGCCTGGTGCCGGCGCCGCCGCCCGGCGGCCCGGGCGGCCAGGCCGATGGCCATGAGGCCGACAGCCAGGACGGTCTCCTGGAGGAGCAGGTGCGAACCCGTGCGGGGGAGCTCCTTGGCCTCTTCACTGCCCGCCACCACGGGGGAGGTCTCAGCGACCGGGCCGGCCCCGGCGTTGGTCAGTGCCGGAGCGGGCTGGTCCTGGGCCAGCGTCTCACCGGCGACGGTCACGGCGGGAGCCTGGGTCGTCGTGGTCGTGCTGGCCTCCGCGGAGCCGACGATCACGTCGGGGTTGTTCTGGAAGGGATCGGGGTCGTTGCCGCCGCCGCCGTTCCCGTAGCCGTAGGGGTCCTCCCCGTAGTTCTGGTTGTTGCCGGGGTCGGCTCCGTACGGCGCCTCCTGCGCCGCCGCCGGGCTGATGGTCATGACTGCGACGGGGCCAACGACCACCGACGACGCCAGGAGGAGTCGAGCGGTGGTGAGCCGGAGGGAACGCAACACGGACAAGGTTTTCTCCGTTCCTATCTGCTGGCCTAACTGCTGGCCTATCTGCTGATCACTGCTGCCATGGGGAGGGTTCGCAGTGGGACGGGATCCGACCTCCCGGCCCCCGAGAGGTCTGGGGTGACTCGCGCTCGAGTGTCCGAAAGGCGTCCGTCATGGATCCTCGGGCGCCACGCGTGTCGGCTCCGGTGACCGGCTCCGGTCCGGCGGGTGCGAGAATCCGGTGATGCCGGAATCCAACTCCGCCGAGCGTCTGCCGCCCGCCTGCGAGGTCCGCGAAGTCGGAGCCCGGGATGGACTTCAGAACGAAGCACCCGTGCCCGTGGCCGACCGGGTGCGCCTGATCGACGCCGTGGTCGCGGCCGGGGTGCGCCGGATCGAGGCGGCCTCCTTCGTGCACCCGGCGGCCATCCCGGCCATGGCCGGGGCCGAGGAGGTCATGGCCTCGATCAAGCGCCGGCCGGGCGTCTGCTACAGCGCCCTGGTGCCCAACCGGCGGGGGGCCGAGCGGGCCATCGAGGCGGGGGCCGACGAACTCCAGGCGGTCGTGTCGGCCAGCGAGACCCACAACCGCAAGAACCTGAACCGCTCACCGGAGGACACGCTGGGCGAAATCGCCGGGGTGATCGAGCTGGCCCATGCGGCCGGTCGGGCGGTGGAGGTGGCGGTGGCCACCGCCTTTGGGTGCCCCTACGACGGCGACATCGCCCCGGAGCGGGTGGCCGAGATGGCCCGGCGGGGTCTCGATCTCGGCGCTGACGCGCTGTCCTTCGGCGACACCACCGGGATGGGAACCCCCCGCCGGGTCGACGCCCTGCTCGACGCCCTGGAGGGAGCGGGCATCGATCTCGGGTCGATCCGGCTCCACTTCCACGACACCCGGGGAACGGCTCTGGTCAACGCCCACACGGCCCTCAGGCGGGGCGTGACCCGGTTCGATGCCTCGGTGGGCGGCCTGGGCGGCTGTCCCTACGCCCCGGGAGCGTCCGGCAACGTGGCTACCGAGGACCTCGTCCACCTGCTCGAGGATCTGGGGGTCGAGACCGGTATCGACCTCGCCGCCCTCATTGCCGCGGCGCACCTGGCTGAGGAGATCGTCGGTCGGCGCCTGCCCGGCGCGGTGATGCGGGCGGGGCCGCGCTCGGCGGTGTACGCCGGAGGGGCGTAGGCGACGTGCCCTGGTGCTCGCACTGCGACCGGTTCCTCTCGCCTCCGACGGTCAACCCGGACGGCACCTGCCCGATGTGTGGACGGCCGGTGGAGGTCAACCGACCGGCGGCGACAACCGGGGGCAGGCCCGAGGGTGAGCCCGGCGTCCCGGAAGCGGAGGAGGAACTCCCTCCCGTCCCCTTCCACCTGAAGGCACTCGGCGCAGCAACCGCCCTGTATCTCGGCTGGCGCCTCGTCCAGGGCATCTCCTGGGTGGTCCACCGCCTGGGCTGAGTGTGCCGACGAGCGTTCCCGCCGCGGTCAGGTACCCCTTAGGGCCCTGTTCCCCTGAGGGCCCGGAGCGCGGTAGGAAGGTTGCGAGGCACCTAAGCGGCGTTCGGATCCAGCGCTCTTCGCTCTTTCGGACGCCGGAATGATCCCGCCCAGCCAGAAGCGGCCGTGGGACCGAGCCATGCGCATGGGTGGCACTACACTGTCGCCCGGACATACGGGCTGTGGCGCAGCTTGGTTAGCGCGCTTGACTGGGGGTCAAGAGGTCGGGAGTTCAAATCTCCCCAGCCCGACGGTAAAGGTGCAGGTCAGAGCATACAACGGCCCCGGAGCCGAACTGGCCCGGGGCCTTGTTGCAGCCAAAGTTGCAGCCCAAGTGGAATTGCAGCCAGGAATTAGCTGAAGAGGTCGTCCAGGCGGGCAGCGGCCTTGGCCTTCAACTCGTCCACGACCTCGGTGTATAGGTCACCGGTGATCTGAATGCTGTCGTGCCCCAGCATCTCGGAGACGACCTTCAACGGGACACCTTGGGCCAGCATGAGCGTGGCGGCGGTGTGGCGCAGGCCGTGGAACGTCGTTCGGCGGCCCAACGTGGCGATGCTGAAGGCGTGCCACTGGCGGAGCAGGTTGCGGGCCTCCAGAGGGCGGCCGGGCCTGCCCTTGGGTGTCACGGCAACTGTGGTGAAGACCAGGACATCACCCGGACCGGCGGTGCCGAGAGCTTCCCGGGCGACCCTTGTCAGGGGGATAGTGCGGCGGGCCTTGGCGGTCTTGCCCTCCCTGACGTGAACCACCCCGACTTCAAGGTCTACGTCCCGCCATCGCAGGGCGATGATTTCGCCCTGGCGCATGCCCGTGGTGAGCGCAAGCGTCCACAAAGGCCCATACGGGTCGCCCTTGGCGGCGGCGAGGAGCTTCTTCGCCTCGGCCTCGGTGAGGGCCGCAAGAGGCTTCTTCCGGGGCACCGGGGCGTCCACCTTGTCGGCGGGGTTGCTCCCAATGACGCCCTGACGTACCGCCGCCCGGAGCGCCTGTGAGAGGAGTTTGTGGGCCGCCTGGGCCGTGCGGGCGCTCAGGCCCTTGTCCATGATCCGTTTGGTCATGGCGGTGAAGTCGGCGGGCGTCACCTTGTCGAGGCGCTTCTTCCCCACGCTGGGTATCACGTAGGCGTCGGCCACGTTGCGATACGTGGTCACGGTGCCCGCCGACCGCCGCTGGGCGATGCCCTCCAGGAAGGTCACGAACCACGCCTCCACGGTCGGGGCCTTGCCCGTGGTCAGAGCGCCCGCCTCGGCCTGGCGGTGGGCGGCCCGGAGCTTCGCCACAACATCGGCCTGCGTCTTGCCCGAGAGGTACTTGCGGTTGCGGCGGCCGTCCCCCCAACCGAGGTCGATCACAGCCCGGTAGAGCTTGCCCTGTTTGTAGACCGAACCCTCACCACGCTGTCGTCTGTTCATTGCAGCCATAGTCAAGAGGTTCGGCACACGGGGCCGGTTCCCTTTAGAGCGGCGGCGGCGGTCGGAGCGGTTTGACCGGTTCCAGGCCCCGCAGGCGGCACACGTAGCTGTCCACGGCATCCCGGGGCACACGGCGAAGCCCGCCCAGCTTGATGCTCTCGACCTCCCCAGCACTGAGCAACGGGTAGAGCTTCGCCCTGGAGATGCCCAGCAGACGGGCCGCCTCATCCACGGTCAGCAGTAGGGGCTGCTCCCGGCGCTTGACCTGTCTCACCTTGTCCATGAACGTCCATGTTGGGGGATCCATTGAGTACTGTCAAGTGCGTCGAGCGTTCGGCCATGTGCACTTAGTCAAGCCATTTCTAGGGTGGGATTGACACGATAGCGGGCAGAGGTCGCCGTGACTCATTGGCATCGGCGTGCGAGACTGGCCCCGGGCACAACGACGAAGTCCCCGGCGGAGAACCGGGGACTTCGACAAGGACTATCAGCCAGAACCCGTCCCACGGGAGCCAACCAGAGGAAGAAGGTTCGACCATGGATGATACCCGATGAACCAGGAGCGTCGCCTCTTGTCAAAGATCGTGACAGCAGGAGGGATCGAAACCGTCATGAAGGCGGGGATCACGCCCGACATGTTCGAAGACCAGCAGTATGGACAGGTGTTCGCCTTCCTGCTCGACTTCTTCGACCGGCACGGCGTGTTGCCGTCGGCGGAGGTCTTCAAGCGGAACTGTCCGTGGTTCGAGACCATGGCGTTGAGCACGGGGTGTGAGGAGGGAGAGGAACCGTTCCTCGCCCCCGACCCGCTCGCCTTCTACGTAGACGAGATGCTGGCCCAGCACCGGTACAGCCTGCTCTATGACGCCCTTGTCGAGGCGGGAGCTTTCATGAAGCAGCGGGACGCCGAGAGCGCCTGGGCGGTGGTGGAGAAGCTGGTGGAGCAGCGGCCACCGACTGGGGGCGGTCTCGCCTTTGAGGTTGTCGAGGAAGACGCCGAGGATGAGGAGGTGCCCTGGGTCTGTGCGCCCTGGCTTGCCCTCGGCACCACTACGGAGGTGACGGGCAAGGTCAAGCAGGCGGGCAAGACCACGTTCGTGCTCTCGATGGTGCGGGCCATCCTCGACGGCGGCCACTTCCTCGACCGGCGGGCGATGAAGACCGGGGTCGTGCTCCTGAGCGAACAGAACAAGACCTCGCTCAGGGCGAGTCTTCGGCGGGCCGGTCTGCTTGGCCGGGAAGGGCTGTACGTCAGCCACTGGGCGGGGGCGAGGGCCGTTCCGTGGCCGGAGGTGGTGCGGGCCGCCGTCGCCCAGTGCGAGGCGGTCGGCGCTGACGTGCTGATCGTGGACACGCTCTCCCAGTGGGCGGGGTTGCGTGGTGATGCTGAGAACGACGCAGGGCGGGCGATGGAGGCCATGGGGCCGCTCCTGGCCGCCGCTGGTGACGGTCTGGCCGTGCTGGTGGTTCGCCACGACCGCAAGAGCGGGGGGGCGGTGGGTGACTCCGGTCGTGGAAGCTCCGCCTTTGCCGGGTCGGTTGACATAGCGCTCAACATCCGCCGGGGGTCCTCGCTGCCGCCTACATCGAGGGTGGTCAGCGGCCTGTCCCGGCTCGATGGAGTGCCGGAGGAAGTCGTTGTGGACTGGGACGGCTCCCGGTACTGCCTCATCGGTGACATGAGCGTGATCAAAGCCACCGAGAAGGCGGAGGAAATCCAGGCCGAAATACTCGCCGTGATGCGGTCGAAGCCCGGCCAGGAGTGGTCACAGAGAGGTCTCCGGGATGAACTGCGCCGGGGCGCTGACCTCATCCGCCTTGCGCTGGAAGACCTCATCAATTCGGCCAAGGTGCGGAGGTTTGGAACCGACGCCAGGCCGAAATATGCCTTGTCCCAATGGAATTAGCGAAACGTGCCGAGACCATCACTGTGGATACCACCAGCAACACAAGAAACGGTCTAATGGTCCCACCTAGGGGGTTCAGACCAACCAACCATTTGAACTGGATTGGTTGGACGGTCTGAACTCACTACCCCAGACCAAAGGACGGTTCGATAAGTGAAGCGTTGTGCCAATCAGAATTGCATGGGCTGGGTTCCCCTTGCTGCCCGCCCGGTCTCACGCCGGTCCCAAGCTTCGTGCAACAAAGTCATGGGGTCACGCCGAGGCCGGGGTCTGCCCTCCGTTAGGTCCACTGCCTTGGCCCGGCATGCGGGAGGCACTTCTGGGTCCTGGTGCCCCAAGCCCGAGCGAGGCCCTTAAAGGGTGGGTGGGTCTTCTCTAGGCTCGCCTGCGACCAGCAGCAGCGACTGTTACCGTGCTTCGGCGTGGGCTTCCTCGACCGAGTCAAGGCCGCCATCTCCAAGCCCGAGACGCTGCCTTCTCCGCCGCCGACTACCCCAGCAACGGTGGTTGATGACCAAGACCTTCTCGACCGCTACTACCGCTCGATGGATCGACTGGAGCGTGCGGAGTCCAAGGGGGCCTTCGCTGAAGCCCTTCAGATCGCCCTGGAGACCTGCGAGAAGCTGGCTGTCCTCGTTGACGCCTGCGGGGCTGAGGAGTTCGACCTGCAAGCGGGTCTGCCAGCGGTCGAGTTTCTTTGCCGCCTTGCACCTGCCCGACTGGACGCTGCTCTCCTCGAACAAGCCGAGGCCGCTGTGCGGCAACGCCCGGGGTTGGCTCCATGGCTCGGAGAGATCGAAGCCGCCCGAGCACGTCTGACGCTGGCGGCAAGAATCTTCGAAGTGCTCTACGAGACACCAGGCACGAAGCAGGCGAGCCTCGCCAGGGCGCTCGGCGCAGACGGCGACGAGGTCCGGGAGATCATGCACCTGGCAGAGGCCGACGGCAGGGTCACACGAACGAAGTCAGGCTCGACCTACGAGTTGTGGCTCTCCGGGCAGCGGCCACCGATGGAAGCCCTGCCCGGATCGATGCCCTCGGCGACACCGCCTGCTCGTAAGCGCCGGGCAGCGGTGCAGCGTCCCCTGCCAATACCCCCGGGCGAAGGTCTCGTCGAATCGCTGACGACGGGCCGCTTCGCCGCCATCGACTTTGAGACCGCCACCTTCGAGCGAGCCTCGGCTTGTGCGGTGTCCGTTGCTCTGGTTGACGACGGGCGGATCGGCGGAACGAGCACCTGGCTCATCCAACCTCCCGGCAACCGCTACGAGGGCTGGAACACCATGCTCCACGGGATCGGCCCGGAGGATACGGCTGGCAAGCCCGGATTCTCTGAGGTGTTCATGGAGGTGCTGGCATTCGTCGGCGAGCGGACTGTGGTGGCGCACTACGCACCGTTCGACTTCGGCGTCATCCGTGCCGAGCATCTCCGGCTCGGTCGCCCGTGGCCAGCGATGACGGTCGCCTGCTCGGTCGTCATGTCTCGGCGAGCATGGCCTGGGCTGGTGTCCTACTCCCTCCCGATGGTGGCTGACTTCCTCGACCTCGATCCCTTCACCCACCACGACCCGACCGCCGACGCCAAGACCTGCGCCGAGATCGTTCGCCGGGTATTGGTCGCCACCGAGATGGACGGCCTGGACGGCGTGGCCAGGGCGCTGGGGATCGGACTGGGCCATCTGAAGCCTGAGGCGTACAACCCGTGTCTCGCCCGCTTCTCGGGCCGCTGGGAGTTCGAGCGTCCCGATCCCGGGGACCTCGATCCCGACCATCCCTTCGCCGACGCCGACTTGGCCTTCACTGGGACGTTGCTCTCAATGACTCGCCGAGAAGCAGCACAGCTTGTCGTGGATGCAGGCGGACGTTTCTCCGAAAACGTGTCGGGCAAGACCGAGTTCCTCATCTTTGGCGAGCAGGACTTCACCAAGTTCGTTGACGGAGAACGATCCGGCAAGACCCGCAAGGCAGAGGAGTTGCTCGCCTCCGGCCACCACATCCAGATCATCAGTGAGGGCGACTTCCTCCAGATGCTCGAAAAGGTCAATCCGCACAACGTGCCATGCGCCGGATGACGGCTCCGGCGAGATGTAGCGAGTGCGGAGCGGAGTCCGAAGTCGAGCACGTCGGTGATCTGGCCCCAGGTGAGCCGTGGTGGGTTTGCCGAGCGTGCCTTGACCGCTTCGCAGAAGAGGCGCTGGTGGCGGAGCTTCGTCGCCACCGTTCTCCCGCTGCTCTCATCCAGGCAGTCCAGCAGCGGAGAGCAAGCCCTTCTAGAACAACCTTGTAAACGAAGGGTCCTTCGTTTACACTGAGAGTGTGAATACAACCTCTCTCCGTGTCCTTGGGTACGTCCGGTGCAGCACCCAGGAACAGGCGTCGGAGGGCATGAGCCTCGACGCACAACGATCTCGGATCAGGGCCTGGTGCGAGGCCACCGGGGCCGACCTCGTCGAGGTGGTCGAGGACGCCGGGGTCTCGGGGGCCAAGTCGCTCACCGAGCGTTCCGGCGGGAAGCGCATCGCCAAGCTCCTCGACGCCCGCAAGCCGGACGTGGACGCCGTCGTCGTGCTCCGCCTCGACCGGCTGGGCCGTGACGCCGCCGAGACCCTCGCCCTCCTGCGCCGGTTCCGTACCGGGAAGGTCGGCTTGGTGAGCGTCAGCGACCGCATCGACCTCGGCACGCCCCAGGGCCGGGCCATGGCGCAGATGGGGGCCGTCTTCGCCGAGCTAGAGCGGGCGCTGATCGGCCAACGCACCTCCGAGGCCATCTGTGAGCTTCGGAAGCAGGGCCGGGCCTACGGACCCACCCCCTACGGCTGGAACGCCGTAGACGGCCGTCTGGATGCCAACGAGGACGAGCAGGCGGTGCTTGGCCGCATCCAACTGCTCAGGGAGGCGAAGCTCGGTTACGACCGAATCGCCAAGCTGCTCAATGAGGAAGGGATCAAGCCGAAGCGGGCGGGGGCCTGGTCGGCGATGAGCGTCCGATCCGTGCTGCTGACGGCGGAACGCCTCGGCGAGGCGGCCTGACATACCAGGACGCCGTGTGCGTCAACCGGTGGCAAAAGCTTGGGTCAGTCTCCGCCCTCAGGGTTACCGGCGCAATCTGTCAAACCCAGCGCCTGAGCACGTCGAGCAAAGTCCTCGAACCATGCGGCTTGTTCCTCCGGTGAGGTGTCGAGTCCCAGGTTCTGCTCAACCAGGCTCAGCGCCTTCCGGGCGGCGTCGATCATGGCATTCCAATCGGCCTGGACCCCCGGAGGGACCTTGACCGTGCCGAGCCGCTCGTACTTCGCCCGGTCCCCTGGCAACGTCCGCTCCCGGTAGAACGTCGTGAGATCCTCCTGCGTCTTCTCACCCCGGTTCAAAGCCTCAGCCAGGCCCTTCAGCCCGGCCTCGATCTCTGGGTTCCGCTCCCGACAGATCGAATTTCCGGCGACCAGGTACCCCTTCTCCCCGGAGAGCGCCACCTGTTCGTTCCTGAAGTAGTCCCCGTCGCAGCGGTCCAGCGTGTTCAGGAGGCCAGCACCGGTCAACTCGCCCTCGGGTCCGACACAGCCGAGCCACTGATGGCAGATCGTGCTCTGCCTGATCGCTTCCGGTACGTCGGTCCCCGCAACCGGCGCACCGCACACTGTTGGGATTGTGCCTCCCGGGTTGACTGACTTCTCAGCGGTCGCTGCCGCAAACCATGACGCAGCATCGGCGCAAGCCTTGAAGCTGTCGAAGTACTCCTCGACCTGCGAGGCGATGCCCAGGCCGCTGAAGGACCGCTCGCAAGGCGGGCTGTTCGACGCATGCGATTGCTCCGACGTTTCGCCGTCGCCCTTGGAGGAACCGCCACCACCGCCGCATCCGCCAAGAAGCCCGGCTACCACGGTCACAGTGGCAATCCCGCCTGCCGCCCTCCTCCGCACGGAGGACCGCCGTGCTGCCTTTAAGGGCTTCGTGGCGGCCACTGACAGCACCAGACTCCCCTCTCGATTGTTACCCCGATTCGGTTGTTACCCGGATGCGGAGCATAGCCATATGGCGGGGTGGCGGGCACGGGTCGGGGAAGCACCCCGAGACAGCAGGTCTTGGGCGACCGGATAAAGGCACGCCGCCACGACATTGGACTCAGCCAGGAGGCGCTCGCCAACAAGGCCCGAATCAACCGCACATACATCGGCAGCCTGGAGACCGGCGAGCGGAACCCCGCCCTCGACACCCTCGCCCGGCTGGCCAAGGCGCTGGAGTGCGATGTCGCTGACCTGGTTGCTGGCCTACAAGACCTTCCGGGCCGCAACAAGCCGGGACCCATATCCTCGGCCTCGACAAGGCGAAGGAGATCATGAGGAGGGGGTGACCGTGGTGCGACGGTGGGCCGACGTTCAGCGAGGGGCCGAACAGGCTGATCGCCGTGCGGGTGTTCGGGTACGAGGCGGCGGTCGGCAGCAATATGACCGCTCCAACGGCCTCGTTGGGATCGGGGAATTGGCCGAAGCGCTTGGCAGGTCCCCCGCCACGCTCCGGCGCTGGGAACGCCGAGGCGTCCTCCCCCGAGCGCCGTATCGATCCGCCAGCCGTGACCCAAGAGGCGAGAGGCGGCTGTACACGCCGGGGCTGATCGAGGACATGGCCGGGACCTTCCGTCGCCATCGTGTCGGCGAGCGGCTCGAACGTCACCTGTGGGGGACGATCCGCCGAGAAATTGATGGCATCTACGCCCACCACCTTCGGGGCTACCGGGACCCTGATCCGGCCAATACCAGCAGGTCGTCCGTCCCTGGCTCGGCCACTGCTGGGGCACTGCCTCCTCGGCCTGCGAGTGTGACCAGGGGTTCCTGGTCGAAACGCTCGACCCGTGTTGCTGGACCCAGGTAGAAGTCCTGGTCAGGGGGTTCCGGGAGGTTCCGAAGCGCATCCGCTCTGACCAACTCCCGGACCAAGAGTTCCGTGCTGGGCGGGTCGCTCAGACCGCCGGTCCTGTTACTGGACCGCCTCACCGGCCACCTTCGTAGTGGGCCAGGTCGGTCATGCAGGCGGCAAGCTCGTTGAGAGCGGCGGCGTTGATGAGGATCGACGCCGTGCACTTGTTGCTGTCGGGTGCGGCCTCAACGAACTGGAGGTACTGCACCCCGGCGAGCCAGCCGACCCTGACTTCAAGGACCGTTCCCCGGCCCGTCGGGAGGCGGCTCCAGAGCTTTCCGAGAACTGCGGCTGAGGCGTGCTCGAAGTCGTCCAAGGGGTCAGTGCCGAAGATGCGGTCAGCCAGGGTGAGAGGGGCGTCGGGGTGACGCACAGAGTCGGTGTTCAAGTGGTGCTCCCATCGAATTCTGGCGGGACCACCGATGCCCGAGGGGCCGGTTGGTGAAGGCGAGCCAGACCTCGTTGCCTTCGTCTTGATGAGCAGGTCAATTGTACGTGAGTGGCCTGAAGACTCCTTCGGCCAAAAGCGACGAACCGGCATGCGCTCGGCCCTTCCGGGGAATCCCAGATCACCCGGACCCGGCTCCGGCGTCCGGGTCTAGCCTCTCCTCGAACCGGCTTGCGCCGGTAGCGAACGCTTGTGCGGGGCCTCGGAGGAGAAGGGATCATGTGTTGTCGGATATCGACACCGTCTGGAGGCGCATCGAGGCGCATGCGGGAGAGCCGTTCCGCCAGGTCCGGGGTGGCGAGTTCACCTACGCCGTGGACGGCAACAGCGTCCGGCCCGACCGCACGAACAGGCTGCTGGCGAAGTCGCAGTTCGCCCAGACTCTCGACCTCGCCCCGCTGACGACTACCGCCCAGTTGCAGCACCTCCACGGGCCGTCGTACCTCTTCGCCATCCTGACCGACCCTCGGATCGCCCCATGACCGAGGCGACGATCAAGAACCACGCCGCCTTCATCTGGTCCGTGGCCGATTTACTCCGAGGCGACTACAAGCAGTCGGAGTACGGCAAGGTCATCCTGCCGCTGACCGTCATCCGACGGCTTGACTGCGTGCTGGAGCACACGAAGGCCGATGTCGTCCGGCGGGCCGAGCAATTACGTGGCCGAGTCGAGAACGTCGAGCCGGTGCTGGAGTCGGTCTCCGGGGAGCATTTCTTCAACACATCGCCGCTCGACTTCCGACGACTCCTCGACGACCCTGGACAGATCGCCGGGAACCTCCGGGCTTACATCGCCGGGTTCTCACCGGGTGCTCGGGAGGTCATCGACAAGTTCGACCTCGACGTGCAGATCGCCCGCCTGGACCGGGCCAACCTCCTCTACCTGGTCATCTCGAAGTTCGCCGAGATCGACCTCCACCCCGAGGTGGTGTCGAACTTGGAGATGGGGTACCTGTACGAGGAACTCGTCCGCCGCTTCTCGGAACTGTCGAACGAGACGGCCGGGGAGCACTTCACCCCCCGGGAAGTCATTCGGCTGATGGTGAACCTGCTCTTCGCCGAAGACGACGAGATGCTCACTGGCCCGGGCGTGGTGCGCACGCTATGCGACCCAGCGTGTGGCACCGGCGGCATGCTGTCCGTCGCCGAGGACCACCTCCGGGCGCTGAACCCCAAGGGTCGGCTCGAAGTGTTCGGGCAGGAACTGAATGCCGAGACGTACGCCATCTGCCGTTCGGACATGATGCTGAAGGGCCAGGACGCCTCCCACATCGTCCTCGGCAACAGCTTCAGCGAGGACGGCCACCAGGGTCGGACGTTCGACTACCTCCTTGCCAACCCACCCTTCGGCGTGGAGTGGAAGAAGGTCGAGGACGACATCCGCCGGGAGGCCGAGAAAGGCTTCAACGGTCGGTTCGGCGCTGGGCTGCCCCGGATCAACGACGGCAGCTTCCTGTTCCTCCAGCACATGATTTCGAAGATGAAGCCTTCCTCCGAAGGGGGGAGCCGTCTCGCCATCGTCTTCAACGGATCGCCCTTGTTCACGGGGGCCGCTGGGTCGGGGGAGTCGGAGATTCGGCGTTGGATCATCGAGAACGACTGGCTGGAGGCGGTCGTCGCCTTGCCGGACCAAATTTTCTACAACACCGGAATATCGACCTACTTCTGGATCGTCACCAACCGGAAGCGGCCCGAACGGCGGGGCAAGGTGCAGTTGGTGGACGCCCGGGACTTCTCGGTGAAGATGCGGAAGTCCTTGGGAGAGAAGCGCAAGGAGATCAGCGCAGTACAGATAGACGAGATCACCCGCCTCTACGGCGACTTCACGGAAGGTGAGCGGGTGAAGGTCCTCCCGAACGAGGCCTTCGGTTACATGCGGATCAGCGTTGAACGCCCTCTGCGCCTCCACTGGGAGGTGACCGCCGAGACCCTCGCCTTGGTGCAGGGCACGAAGCAGTGGGCGAAGCTCGATCCTGCGGGCCAGGAAGAACTGGCAGGTCGCCTCCAGGCCCTGAAGGGGACCAGCATGACTGAGAGGGCCAGCCTGGCGAAGAAACTCGGTCCTGTGCCGAAGCCGGTCGAGAAGGCCCTCTGGGACGCCCTGGCGGTCCGGGACGAAGAAGCCTCTGTGGTCACCAACCGTAAGGGCCAGCCGGAGCCTGACCCAGAGCAACGAGACAACGAGAACGTCCCCCTCCCAGCGATTTCCGTGACCTGGCAGGCCGATCCCGAGGATCGCCTGGCGAGCGTGGAGTATCGGAGCGCCGTTCAGGACTACCTGGCTGGCGAGGTACTGCCCTACGTGCCGGACGCCTGGGTGGACCACTCCAAGACGAAACTCGGCTACGAGATTCCGCTCACCCGTCAGTTTTACAAGTTCGTGCCACCTCGCCCTCTGTCCGAGATCGATGCCGAGATCAAGGCACTGGAGGCGGAAATTCAGGCGCTGTTGCGGGAGGTCACCGAGTGACCATGTGGCCGACCGTTCCCCTGAGGCGCTGGGTGCGATGCCTCGACGGCCAGAGAGTGCCTCTCAACTCCGAGCAACGGAGCGGCATGATCGGTGAATATCCATACTGGGGAGCGAACGGAATCGTCGATCACGTTGACTCATTTCTATTTGATGAAACCCTCATCTTGCTCGGCGAAGACGGCGCACCGTTCGGTGACCCAACCCGGAATGTTGCGTTCCTTGTAGCAAGCCGAGTCTGGGTGAACAACCACATCCATGTTCTCCGCCCGTATGAGGGGGTTGACCCACGGTTCCTGGTGTATGCCTTGAACACGTTCGACTGGATGCCGCTTATTTCCGGTTCGACCAGAGATAAACTCACTCAGGAAGACATGCTGGGAGCCGCCATTAGCAAACCTCCCCCGACTCGTCAGAGGTTGATCGCCGACTACCTCGATGTCGAGACGACCCGAATCGACGCTCTTATCGACAAGAAGCGACGGATGATCCGCCTTCTAGAGGAACGCCGGATGTCGGTCATGACCGACGGAGTCCGAGGCAGGTTCACGGCATCCTCAGGAGTCAAGTCGGGCTTGCGGTGGCTAGACGAGAGGCCCGCGGACTGGTCCGAGGTGAAGCTCACATTAGTTGCCCGACTGGGAAGCGGGCACACTCCAAGCAGAGATCACCCAGAATGGTGGACGGACTGCACGATCCCTTGGATTACCACCGGCGAGGTGTCGCAGATGCGGTCCGACCGCATCGAGTTCATCTGCGAGACGCGGGAGAGGATTAGCGCCCTGGGCATCGCCAACTCATCGGCGGAGATTCATCCGTCCGAAACCGTGGTGCTGTGCAGAACCGCCTCGGCGGGTTACTCAGCCATCATGGGGGCGGACATGGCGACCAGTCAGGACTTCGCAGTGTGGACTTGCGGGCCACTCGTCCGTCCACGGTTCTTACTTCTCTGTCTCCGAGCGATGCGACGGGACCTACTGGGACGCTTAGCGATGGGTTCTACTCACAAGACCATCTACATGCCAGACATCGAGGGACTCCGCATCCCACTACCGGCGACTGATGAGCAAGACAGAATTGTTGAAGCCGTATGGTTCCGGCTTCGTCAGATCGATGCGGTGAGAGAAATGTTCGAACAGCAACTCCATTTGTTAGTTGAACACCGGCAGGCATTGATTGCTGCGGCAGTGATCGGCGAGATGGACGTTCCTGAGGTTGCAGCGTGAGCGTGGACGAGCGACTGTTCGAGGACGCCATCGAGGCGCACCTCCTCGAACACGGTGGCTACGAGAAGGGCATCGCCTCATTCTTCGTTCCCGAACTTGGCCTCGACACCAGCGAGTTGTTCGCCTTCATCGGGAAGACGCAGATCAAGCACTGGGAACGGCTTGTCGGCCTGTACGGAGGCGACCAAGGCAATGCCCAGCGTGGGTTCGCCAGACGCTTGGCGAAAGAGATCGACGGCAGGGGCACCCTGGATGTGCTTCGGCACGGGGTCGTAGACCTCGGCGTCACCATGAAGCTGGCCTTCTTCAAGCCCGCACACGGCCTTACAGCCGATCTGGCGGCGTTGTATGAGGCGAACCGACTGACGGTGACCAGGCAGCTTCCATTCGACCAGGGGTCAGGGAAGACCCTCGACCTGGTCTTGTCGGTGAACGGCATCCCGACGGCAACCGCAGAACTGAAGAACCACCTCACGAACCAGACCATCGAGGACGCCATTAAGCAGTACCGGTCGGATCGGGACCCGGCGAACGTGACGCTTTCCCGGCGGGCGCTCGTTCACTTCGCCGTCGATCCCGACCGGGTGGCGATGACCACCAAGCTCGCCGGGCAGCAGACCCGGTTCCTCCCGTTCAACCTCGGGCACGATCTCGGGGCCGGGAACCCACCGAATCCGAATGGACACAGGAGTTCCTACCTCTGGGAGCGGGTGTGGCAGCGGGACGCCTGGATGGACCTGCTGGCTCGGTTCATCCACGTCGAGCGCCCAGCGAGCGGATCAGCGGCGGCGAAGAAGGCCGCCGAGGTCGTGATCTTCCCCCGCTTTCACCAATGGAACGCCGTCCTCTCGCTGGAGGCCCACGCCAAGGCGCACGGTGCCGGGCAGCACTACCTGGTGCAGCACTCGGCGGGGTCGGGAAAGTCGAACACCATCGCCTGGACGGCACACCGGCTCTCAAACCTTCACGACGCCGACGACGTAAAGGTCTTCGACAAGGTGATCGTGATCACCGACCGAGTCGTGCTCGACCGGCAACTCCAGGACACCATCTACCAGTTCGAACACGCCCGGGGCGTCGTTGAGAAGATCGACAAGTCCTCGTCGCAGTTGGCGGAGGCGCTCACCGGCCAGCAAGCCCGGATCATCATCACGACGCTCCAGAAGTTCCCGTTCATCCTCGACAAGATCGGCTCGCTGCCTGCTCGGCGCTATGCCGTGATCGTGGACGAGGCCCACTCCTCGCAAACGGGCGAGGCAGCGAAGGACCTTCGTCTTGCGCTCAGCGGGGTGGACGAACAAGAACTCACGGCTGCCGAGGCCGAGGACGCCGGATTTGTCGCCGAGGCGGTGGACCCGGTCGAGGAGGCGCTGGCGAAGGCGGTAGCGGCCCGGGGGAAGCACGACAACCTGTCGTTCTTCGCCTTCACGGCGACGCCCAAGGCCAAGACTCTGGAGTTGTTCGGCACCAAGAACGCCGACGGCAAGTACGAGCCGTTCCACCTCTACTCCATGCGACAGGCAATCGAGGAGGGGTTCATCCTCGACGTGCTCTCGAACTACACGACGTACCACACGTACTGGCGGATCGAGAAGTCCGTCACGGAGGACCCGGCCTATGACGCCACCAAGGCCAGGCGGGCTATCGCCCGGTTCGTGTCTCTCCACCCGCACAGCCTCGCTCAGAAGGCTGAAATCATCGTTGAGCACTTCCTCGGCCACACTGCCGCCAAGATCGGAGCCAACGCCAAGGCGATGGTGGTGACCTCATCCCGGCTCCATGCCGTGCGCTACAAGCAGGCCATCGACGCCTACATCGTCAAGAGCGGCCACCAAGGCATCGTCGCCATCGTCGCCTTCTCCGGCAAGGTGATTGACGACACCGGCCTCACGTTCACCGAGGCGAGCATGAACGGCTTCCCGGAGGCGCAGACCGCCGACCAGTTCGCCAAGTCCGACTACCAGGTGCTCATCGTCGCCGAGAAGTTCCAAACCGGCTTCGACCAGCCCCTGCTGCACACGATGTACGTGGACAAGGTGCTGACCGGCTTGGCCGCAGTACAGACCCTCGCTCGCCTCAACCGTATCCACCCGCTGAAGTCGGACACGTTCGTGCTCGACTTCCGCAACGACACCGACGAGATCGTCAAGGCGTTCGAGCCGTACTACGGGCGCACCGTTGCCCCGCCGACCGACCCGAATCTGTTGTGGGACACCAGGAGCAGGCTCAACGAGTGGGATGTGCTCCGGCCAGAGGAGATCGAAGCCACCGTCGCCCTCATCCTGGAGATCAGGGACCCCAAGGACCATGGTCGGGTATACGCCCTGCTCGACCCGGCGGTCGAGCGGTTCGCCGCCCTGGAGGACGAGGACGCCGCCGGGTTCAAGGATGCCCTCGACAAGTTCGTGCGGACCTACTCGTTCCTCTCGCAGATCGTGTCTTTTGGCGACACGAAGCTGGAACGGGACTATGTCTACTGCCGGGCATTGGCTTCACGCCTCCGAGATCAGACGACGGTCGAGCGGCTCGACCTCGGCTCGGAGGTGGAGTTGACCCACCTCCGCAATGAGGTGACCTTCGAGGGCAGCCTGTCCCTCACCGAGGAGGTGGGCGAGGTCAAGAGCGTCTTCGGGGACGGCAGCGGGCGTCAGCACCTGCCAGAGATGGAGTTGTTGTCGGAGATAGTCGAGACCCTCAACGAACGCTTTGGCCTCGAACTCGACGAGCAGGACAAGCTGCTGTTCGACCAATTCGAGGAGACCTGGCTCGCTGACCCCGAGGTGGCTGATCAGGCCCGCAACAACACGCTCGACAACTTCCGTCTCGTCTTCGACCGGACCTTTCTCAACACGGTCGTGTCCCGCATGGATGACAACGAGGCCATCTTCAAGCGCATCCTCGACGACCCTGACTTCCAAGCCGTGCTCATGGACCTGTACGCCAACCGGGTCTACCGGCGAGCGAGAGCATCCGAGCCTCCCGAGCCGTGACACGGGTGTCTGAGTACTTCCAGCTTGGCCGCTCACAACCGGGGCTGGACTTTGTAGACGTTCCAATTGATGGCGACGCTCGGGTCTACGTCGATCCTCGGGCGCTCCGACTCCTCCCTTCTGAATGGGGAGCCGAGTGCAGAAGTCTCGTCCAGAACTTCTTTCACACCGTCCTGGCGCATATCCAGCGGAACGAGCACCCGCAAGCTCGGAGCCTCCTGAGAGAGCTTCGTGAGCCGAACGAGACCCGGCTCGGCCTCTCGAAGGGGCGTGCCCGTGGCCGTGCACTCGGAACTGAATCGGCAGGGGATGTCTGGGAATCACTGAAGCGCAGCGAGGCGGTGAAGTCCGGGCTGCTCGAAGACCTCGAAGACACCATCCTCATGGTGGAAGGCGTGGCCGACGACATCGTTTCCGACATCACCACCAATCTCATCCGACAGCCGTTGATCCGTTACACGCATGACGCTTGCGCTGTCTACGGGATTCCCCTGGAGGAGGTCCCATCAGGTCCCCTCTGGGACCCGGTCGGGCGAACCTGGCACAACGAATTCGTTGACCTGCCCACGACACCGCACGGCAGGTTGCTACTTGTGCCGAAGGCCATCGTCCGGCTTCGGATGGACTACAGCGCCGACGAGTACTACCGCCACTACCTGCTGCCGCACCTACAGGCTCAGGAATTGGCGGCGGGCACGGCGCTGGTTCATCTCTTGAAAGACGGCACGCCAAGGGTGACCAAGAAGGCGGTGATGGAGAAGTATGGGCGGGGGAAGAAGGTGATCGTCCGAGAGACCCGAAAGAGTCCGGAGGTCCTTGAACGGTATCGGCGCAGCAAGCGCCAAGTGAGGCCGCCCCTCACACATGAGGACATCAGCGAGGACATCGGGACTCCGGAACCGGACTGGGACCTCCTGCTTGAACGGCTGAGCGCCATTCCCACCGGGGCGGCTGGAGCGACCGACTTCCAGTACGCCGTCGAGGAACTCTTGTCGGCGCTCTTCTATCCCGCCCTGGCGATGCCCGAGATCGAATACGAATTGCATGAGGGCAGGAAGCGGGTGGATATCACGTACACGAACCTTGGCGGCTCAGGGTTCTTCGCCTGGGTGGCTCAGCACTACCCGGCCAGCCACATCTTCGTCGAGTGCAAGAACTACTCCCGAGACCTAGTAAATCCGGAACTCGATCAACTGCAAGGGCGCTTCTCGCCCAGCCGTGGCAAGGTCGGATTGCTCGTTTGTCGTCGGCTGAAGAAGAAGACCCTCTTCGTCCAACGCTGTCGGGACACGGCCCAGGATGACCGAGGGTTCATCATCCCTCTCGATGACGAGGATGTTGGGACGCTTGCTGCTGAACGCAAGACGAGATCGGTTGGCTTCGGGTTGCTGAAGGAGAGATTCAACGCCCTCATCATGTGAACCGCACCGAACGTTCCGAACGCATCCAGCGGCATCGCACGGCGGCGACGGGAGCTACAGGAGGGAGGCGGGCTACAGGGCGCTGTGAGGGGCCGCAGGGAGGATGAGGGCCTCCTGGGGCGTGGTGGTGGCCCCCGGGCAGGTGAGGGGCCGCCTCCCGGCAAACTGGTGGGCATGACCGATCACGAAGGGGCCGCCGACGAATTGGCGGCCATGATCATGGCGGGCGGCAACTGGGTGGTGACCCTGGTGCGGGAGACCGTGCGCTTGGCCGTGCTGGTGGTGCTCGTCCTGGCCGCCGTCGGGGCGCTCTTCGTGGCGTGGGGCGTGGTCGTAGGCTGGGACTGAGCAGCCAAAGTTGCAGCCTACGGGTGCCACATGCCTGGACGCCGCTGGACGACGTGGGATCAGAAACCATTGCAGCACAAGGGTTCTGGACCGGGTGCTACGGCGCTAGACGGGCCTGCCCCGAACTGGGGGTCAAGAGGTCGGGAGTTCAAATCTCCCCAGCCCGACTGGATAATAGCTGGTCAGGAGGGGTATCGAAAGGGCGATGCCCCTTCTTCATGTCCCGAGTGTCCACGGATTGGTCACGTGGTGGCCACGATCGGTCGGTTCGATCGTCGGGGTGGAGATGCGCCGATGAAGGGTGCGATCCGGCCTCCGCGGACGGCGGGCGGCACGTGGGCTTATCGGATTGATCTGGGGGTCGGGCCGGACGGGTGCCGCAACCAGAAGCAGGTCGCCGGGTTCCTGTCCCGGCAGGAGGCGGAGGCTGCGCTGACGGAGGCGCTGGCCGGCCAGGGTGGCGGCGACCGGACAACGGTCGCCGGGTTCCTGGAGCGGGTGTGGCTTCCGGCGAAGCGGGCTGAGGTGGAGCGGTCGACGTTCGACCAGTATTCGTGGGCGGTCCGCCGCCACATCGTTCCGTGGTTGGGGGCGGCGCGGCTGGGTGATCTCACCCCGGCGATGCTCGACGGGTGGCTCGCGAGTCTCGTCGGTGGAGATCCAGCGACGGGAAGGTCAACGCTTTCGCCGACGTCGGCCCGGCTTGTCCGCAAGGTGTTGTCGATGGCCTGCGGGGACGCCGTCGAGCGCGGGTTTCTGGCCGACAATCCGGTGGTGCGCACGGAGGCGCGGGCAGCGTCGGGTTCGCTGGCCCGCTACGGCCAGGTGCGGTTATCTACTGTCGTCCGGTTGCACGCGGCCGGTTTCGCGCTCCTGGCCACCGGGGACCATCCGCATTTCGACATCATCCTCCCCGACCTGGCATCCGGAACGATGGACCGGCTCGACGCGGCGTTCGACCCGGCCGAGCCGAACCCCGGGAGAGGCTGATCCGCGTTGTCCAAGGCTCCCGATCGCGACGACAATGGAGGAATGGAACCGCGAGCTTGGGACATGTGGATGGACTTCGCCCGCATCTACGAGGGTGGCCTGACCTACGCCGACATGCACCGGCAACTCCTGCAAACCCGCAGCGCCTGACCATCGCCGGTGAACAGTGACGCGGGGGCCACTTCCCGGTCCCGTGGGCGAGCACCTTCACCTCGTCGCCTCGCGCCGGTCGGCCTGACCGGTCGAGGCCGGGCTGGCCGTCTTTCCCTCCAGCCGGGGTCGCGAAGTGCCGTCCACGCTGACGCAGATGCCGTAGATGCGCTCGAAACCGGCCCAGCCATTGACGCCGCCCCGGTTGTTGTTGCCGATGCGGGCTCGGACGCGGGAGTTCGAACCTCCCCAGCCCGACGGATGAGGTGCAGGTCAGGGCCGGTCTTCGGACCGGGCCTTCTGCTTCTGCCGGGCGGCCCCGCACTGGCGTGCCTCCTCGAGCTCCCCCTCCGACGCCGATCCGTCCTCAGGTGGTGCGACCGATCGGACCGTCGACAGGCATCGAACCACCTTGGCCCTTCGCCTCGTCCCGCAGTGTACGGAGCGCTTCGACGTCGGAGTCCTCGAGCACCCGGAGCTCCACTTGACGGTCCTTCGGGACGATTTCGGACAGCCCCCGGGAAAGGACCCCTCGGGCGGTCTTCGTCAGCACGACCTTCCCGTCCCGCACGAACACGGCCAGCTCATCGACGATCGACCTCGGGATACCCAGGATCACCGGTTCGTCACTGCTCATGTGCCCTCCCATCAGCGGGGAACGAAATACGCGCCGACCAGATCGTCGTTCCACCATTCCAGGATCCAATCGCCGTTCTCGTCCGGAATGATGCTGATCCACCATCCGCCGAACGGCGGCCCGTCCTGGCTCTCTGTTTCGAGGGATCGTCCGAGGTCCGAACCCTGCTCGGGACTAGGAGCATCCATCGAGATTGGGATCCTCCGTTGCTTTCAACTCATTCTGACAGAGTGGCCGTCGCCCGCCCACCGCATCGGTACGGGAGGCTCGCGGTCAAGTCGTGGTCACGAAATCCACTGGTATCAGGGGGACAAGCCGAAGAGCGACCAGGGGAACCACGCCCAAATAGCCCCGATGGGCCATGGGTTCCGCGTCGACAACGCCGTACGGTGAGGGTCGGCAACGTGAGAGGAGCCGATCGTATGCACGCGCGGCGCCCCAGCCCATGACCGACGTCCTTCTGGACGGCGGACGGCTCTGCGTCCTCGCACTCTTCACGACCCTGGCCGGTCGGTCGTTCCGTCGATGGCGGCGCGAGAACCAGGGCGAGGCGGCCCGGTGGCTCACGGCGTCGTTCGCCGTCTTGGCCGCCGTCACCCTGGCCAGCGTGGTTTTCCCGCACAACCTGCAGCGCAGCCAGGGCACCTGGGAGTGGAAGCTGACCCTCGCCGTCCTGGTTCTCTTCCCCTACTGCGTGTACCGCTTCACGGCGGCCTTCCGACCGGCGTCCCCCCGCCTCCACGCGCTCTGCGCCGGCCTTACGGCCTCGATTGTCCTCTGGACGTTGCTGATGCCCGACCGGGGGGGAGCGGCGGAGAGGTCGGGCTCGGCCAAGGTCTACGTCGTGGTCGTCCTGGCCGAGTGGACGGCGTTGTCGATGCTCGCCGCGGGCTGGCTGTGGCGGGCGGGCCGGGGCCAGCCGAGCATGGCCCGCAACCGCATGCGCTTGCTCAGCCTGGGCTCGGTGATGGTCAACCTCGTCATCGTGACGCTCGGTTCGGCGTCACCCGCTCGTCCGTGGTCGGTCCAGTTGACCGCCCAGTTCCTCGGCATGGCGGGCGGCTGGCTGTTCTTCGCCGGGTTCGCCCCCCCGGCTGCGCTTCGGGCGCTGTGGCGGCAGCGGGAGCTCGAGTCGTTCCATCTCGCCCAGGCCCAGCTCATCGTCGCCCTCGACCCGAAGGCCGTGGCCGACGTCATCGTCCCCCAGGCCGTGGCGCTCCTGGGCGGGCAGTCGGCGCTCATGACCGGCGCCGACGGTGGCGTTCTCGGCGCCGACCGGCTCCGGGCCGGGGAGGCGGAGGCGACCGCCGCCTGGTTGGGGGAGAGCCTGAGTCGGGACGGGGCGCGGGTGCGGGAGCCGAAGCCGGGCCTCCTCGCCCTTCCCGTCCGCGGAGGATGGCTGGCGGTGGAGGCGGGCGTCGCCACCCCGTTCTTCGGCCGGGAGGAGGTCGCCCTGCTCGAGGCGCTGGGGCATTCCGCCGAACTCGCGCTCGCGCGGATCGAGCTCTTCGAGCGGGACCGCTCGAACCGGGAGGCGCTCCAGGAGCGGGGGGCCCAGCTCGCCCAGGCCCAGCGCCTGGCCCGGATCGGGAGCTGGGAGTGGCATCTCAACACCGGCCGGGTGGTGTGGTCGGACGAGATGTACCGCCTCTACGACCTCGAGCCCGGTGACGTCGAGGGCGACGCCGACTACAGCTGGTTCCGCTCCCGCTCCCACCCCGAGGACACCCTCGGCATGGAAGAGGCGGTGCGGGAGGCCGTCTCCACCGGCCAGCCCTTCCTCTTCGATCACCGCATCGTGGGCGCCCGGGGACAGATCAAGTGGTTCCGCTCGCGGGGCCAGGTCGTCCTCGACGACACCGGCGGAGTCGTCGGGCTGCAAGGCAGCGCCCAGGAGATCACGGCCGAGAAGGAGTCCGAGACGCAGCTCAAGGCCCGGGCTGACCAGCAGGCGGCCGTGGCCCAGCTCGGCCAGCGCGCCCTCGGAGGGCTCGACGTGGCCACGTTGCTGCAGGAGGCCGTGGGGGTGGTGGCCGAGGTTCTCCGTGCGGACCGCTGCGAGGTCCTCGAGCTCACCGCATCGGCGGACTCGCTCCTGCTGCGGGCGGCGACACCGGCGCTCCTCGGGGACGGGGCCCGAAGTGGTGCGGCCGTGGTCATCCCGGGTCAGAACGGCCCCTTCGGCCTGCTCCGCGTCGGCGCCGCCCCGCCCGGCGCCTTCGGTACCACCGACGTCGACTTCCTCACGTCGGTCGCCAACGTCCTGGCGGCCGCCACCCAGCGACACCGGATCGACGACGAACTCGTCTACCAAGCTCTCCACGATCCCCTCACCGGCCTGCCCAACCGGGTCCTGCTGATGGATCGGCTCGCCCAGGTGGGGACCCGGGCGGGACGGCAGCCGACGCGCCTCGCCGTGCTCTTCCTCGATCTCGACCGTTTCAAGGTGGTGAACGACGGACTCGGCCACTGGGCCGGCGACCAGCTTCTCCAAGCGGTGGCCGACCGGCTGGTGGCCGTCGTCCGCCCGGGTGACACGGTGGCCCGCTTCGGAGGCGACGAGTTCGTGGTCCTCTGCGAGGATTTCCCCGGGGTCGCCCAGGTGGGGCTCCTGGCCGAGCGCATCGCGACGGCGCTGGCCGAACCGGTCACCCTCTCGGGGCGGGAAGTGACGATCACCGCCAGCATCGGGGTCGTCCTCGCCGATGCCGGAAGCGACACCCCCGAGGCGCTGATCCGGGACGCCGACACCGCCATGTACCAGGCGAAGGAACGAGGGCGGGCCCGGTACGAGCTCTTCGACGATCCGGCGAGGAAGCGCGTGATGGACCGCCTGGACTCCGAGGTGGCCCTGCACCGGGCCCTCGAGCGGGACGAACTGCGGGTGTTCTACCAGCCGGTCGTGTCCTTGTCGGGTGGCCGGATCGTCGGCCTGGAGGCCCTGCTCCGCTGGGACCACCCCGAGCGGGGCCTGCAGTTGCCGGACCAGTTCCTCGCCCTGGCCGAGGAGACCGGACCATCCCCGTGAACAGACCAGACGCTACACCTCGGCTGTCGGGGCCGGGGCGGCCCCGCGGCTCTTGGTCCTCCCAGGCCGGGACCTTCGGCCCTTGTCCGCCGGGGCCGCCGCGGGCAACGCTGGGAGGCGCCGTCGTTGTCCCTTCGAAGGAGGACCCATGACCGCTCTGGTTGCCGAGCCCCTGGTGTTCGACGCCGCCACCATCACCGAGCTTGCGCCGACACCCGCCGGCGATGACTTCTCGGCCAAGCTCCTGTGGCACTCGGGTCCGTCGGCGGCCGGGATCATGCACGCGCGCGCCGGCGCCGAGATCCGCTCGCACCTCCACCCCGACAGCGGGCACCACATGTGGATCATCGAGGGCGGCGGCCGGGTCCTCGGCCGGGACGTCGGCCCGGGCGCCTACGTGTACGTCCCAGCCGGGTTCGAGCACGCGATCTCTGTTGGCCCGTGGGGCTGTACGTTCTTCTTCGTCTACGCATAGGAGCCGGTCGCCTCGTTCGGCTCTAGGCCGAGCGCTCGGCAGCCATCATGCGGCTGCTGCCGAAGAGCAGCGCCCCGGCGCCGGCCAGGATGGCGGCGCCGCCCAGCAGTCCGGCGAGCAGGCCGGCCGCCCGCCCGGTGCTCGAAGCGGGTTGGGCCCGGCCGCCGTCGGCGGCGGCCTGCTCGGTGGCTGCGGTGAACGCCGCCGCCTCGATCACCTCCACGGAGCCTTGCATCTGCGGATGGAGGGCGCAGACGTAGTCGAAGGTCCCGGGCTCGTCGAAGCGGTGGGTGAACCCGCCGCCCGGCTGGAGGATCCCGGAGTCGAATCCGCCACCGAGGCCCGTCACGGTGTGCGGGGCGCTTCCCTCGAGGCGCCAGACGACCGACCCGCCCGCCGGGATGCGCGCCGTGCTCGGAGCGAAGGCGAAATCGACCACCGAGACCGTGACCGGGCCGGGCGGGCTGTCATCGGGGGCGACGGGTGCGTCCCCGCCGGCGGCGACGGTTCCATCCGTCCCGGTCCCGGTCGACGTCGACGTGGCCGACACGGCCCCCGAAGGCCCGGCGAAGGGGGGTGGCACGGCAACTCCGGGGAGGGGCGCAGCCACCGTCACCGTGCCGGTCATCTCGGGATGGAGCGTGCAGCGGAAGGCGAACGTGCCCGCGGTGCGCAGCAGGGTCGACCGCTGCTCGCCCGCCTGCACGATCCCGGTGTCGAAGGCGGCCCCGGCGGTCGCGGTGTGGGCGGCGCGTCCCTTGTTGCTCCAGACGATCGTGTCCCCGACGCGGGCCTGCAGGGCCGAGGGGCGGAAGGCGTAGTCGACGATCGTGACGTCGTACCGGGCGGGCCCGGCGGCCGAACCGGCCGTCGGCGACGGCGAG